>NZ_JBQCIE010000145.1:0-3626 GCF_051954055.1 Humibacter sp.
AAGGCGGCGAAGGTCCAGAGCGAGTACGAGAAGGGTCTCACCACCGAGGCCGAGCGTCGTCAGGAGCTCATCAAGATCTGGACGGATGCCACCGACGAGGTCGCGAAGGCCATGCGCGAGAACTTCCCGGAGCACAACACCATCAACCGCATGGTGTCCTCCGGTGCTCGCGGTAACTGGCTGCAGGTGCGCAACATCGCCGGTATGCGAGGGCTGGTGAACAACCCGAAGGGTGAGATCATCCCGCGTCCGATCATCTCGAGCTACTCCGAGGGTCTCTCGGTGGCCGAGTACTTCATCGCGACGCACGGTGCCCGAAAGGGTCTGGCCGACACCGCTCTGCGCACGGCCGACTCTGGTTACCTCACGCGTCGTCTGGTGGATGTCTCGCAGGATGTCATCATCCGCGAGGAGGACTGCGGCACGACCAAGGGTCTCGACCTGGCCATCGGTGCCCGCAACTCCGAGGGTGTGCTCGTGCGCGACGAGAACGTGGAGAACTCCACGTTCGCCCGTACCCTCGCCACCGACGTGGTGGACGAGAAGGGCACCGTCGTGGCGGAGGCCGGTCAGGATGTCGGTGACGTGCTGATCGACAAGCTCATCGCTGCAGGCATCGAGACGATCCGGGTGCGCTCCGTGCTCACCTGCGAGTCCGCGGTCGGCGTCTGCGCCCTCTGCTACGGCCGTTCGCTGGCCACGGGCAAGCTCGTGGACATCGGAGAGGCCGTCGGCATCATCGCGGCGCAGTCGATCGGTGAGCCGGGCACGCAGCTGACGATGCGTACCTTCCACACCGGTGGTTCGGCATCCGCCGACGACATCACGCAGGGTCTGCCCCGCGTGCAGGAGCTGTTCGAGGCACGCACCCCGAAGGGTGCATCCCCGATCGCCGAGGCCGCAGGTCGCGTGCGCATCGAGGACACCGAGAAGGCCCGCTACGTCGTGCTCACCCCCGACAACGGCGACGAGGAGCACCGCTACCAGGTGCTCAAGCGCTCGACGCTGCTCGTCGAGGACGGCGACCACGTGGAGCTCGGTCAGCAGTTCATCGTCGGCACGGTCGACCCGAAGGAGGTGCTGCGCGTTCGCGGCATCCGTGCGGTGCAGGAGCACCTCGTGGGTGGCGTGCAGGGCGTGTACCGCTCGCAGGGCGTGCCGATCCACGACAAGCACATCGAGGTGATCGTGCGCCAGATGCTGCGCAAGGTCACCGTGGTCGACCACGGCGAGACCGAGCTTCTGCCCGGTGAGTTCGTGGACCGTTCCCGCTACAACGAGATCAACCGCGCCGCGCTCGCCGAGGGCAAGAAGACGGCATCCGCCCGCCAGGAGGTCATGGGTATCACCAAGGCCTCGCTCGCGACGGAGTCGTGGCTGTCGGCCGCGTCGTTCCAGGAGACCACGCGTGTTCTCACGCAGGCCGCCATGGAGGGCAAGCGCGACCCGCTGATCGGTCTCAAGGAGAACGTGATCATCGGAAAGCTGATCCCGGCCGGCACCGGCCTGCCGCGTTACCGCAACGTGACGGTCGAGGCCACGGAGGAGGCGAAGGCGGAGCGTTACCCGAACCGCATCTTCACCGACGACACAGTGTTCAACGAGAACGACCTGAGCTTCGTCGACTTCGACAGCTTCAGCTCGGACGACTACACCCCGGGTACCTACAACTGACCAAGGTGAGAGCCAAGCGAGCTTGCTCGCTTGGCCGAACCGCGGGAAGTTGTTGAGCCGCGAAGCCGCGAACATAACTGAGTACCCCCATCCAGGAGCCCCGCACCTTTCGGTGCGGGGCTCCTGCGCATTTCGCCACTTGTCGCCTCGAGGCAGCGCGGTGCGCCTCGCGCAAGCCCTTGGCGTGCGCTGTTACCGTGACGAAGGTTGTCTGAGCGGCGAAAGCCGTGCACGGCAACAGCCGACCCAGCCCGCCACGCGGTGCGCCGCGTTCACACGACAGGGGGCACCATGAGCAACGACACACCGCAGGCACGAGGCGCCGACGAGCCGTCGGAGCCCGCCGACGCGGACCGGACGCCCGCCGAATTCGGGGGCGAGGAGGCTGCCGGCGACGAGCCGCTGGCTCGGGACGAGGCCGTCGCTCGCGACGAGCCGGTGACCGAGGAGCCGGTGGAGGCACCCGCAGCGGCGGCGCCGGCTGCTCACGCGGCCGAGGAGACACCGGTCGCGCACTCCGCAGAGGCGTCGCCCGCTGAGGAGACCCCTGCCTACGAGCCGGTCCGGGCGAGCGACTCGTACGTCGGCGAAGACACGGCCGCGTTCGACGTGGTCCCGGACCAGCACGACACGGCGCGCGTCGACGCGCCGGCGGAACCGGTCATCCTGCCGCCGGAGCCGTCCGGCGAGACATCCGCGTATCCGGGCGGTGCGGCCGAGCAGGTGCCTGCAGCCGCGCCGGAGCCCGTGGCGGGTGGTACGCCCGAGCAGGTGCCGGAGGCTGCGCCCGAGCCCGTGGCGTACGAAGACACGGCATCCGCCGAGCAGGCCGGCACGACCGGACTCGAAGGCGGGATCGCGGCGGCGACAGTCGCAGCGCCCACCCCGATGTACGTCACCGCTCCGACCGCGCCGAAGCGGCGGGGCAACCGGTTGATGGGCATCCTCATCGACATCGTCGCCACGATCGCCTTCGCGGTGGTCTTCGCTCTCGTGACCCTGGCGCTCATCGCGGTGGGCGGCCAGAAGGGCTCGATGGTCACGTGGGAGCACTTCCTGCAGACGGCCGGGTTCTGGCTGCCGGTCGTGGTGTTCTTCCTGGCGGAGGCGCTTCTCATCACGATCGTCAATCGTGCCGGATGGTGGGCGCACGTGCTCGGATCGTTCTTCGTCGGCGTCGTCGTCTACTTCGCGTACATGGGCGGCACGCTGTTCTCCGTCGACGTCATGCACATGTCGGCCTCCTTCGCCGGCCAGTTCCTCAGGACCATCGCCGTCAGCCCGGCCGCGATCTTCGCCGGCGTCATCGCGCGCGAGACATCCCTCTGGTTCGGTGCCTGGATCGCCGCCCGTGGACGCCGGGTCCGCGCGGCTAACCTGGAAGCGCAGCGCGAGTACGACCGCCGGATCGCCGCCGGGCCCACCACGAACCCGGGTGCCTGAGCCGGGCGCGGAACGCCGCCGTCACGTTCGACGCGAGCCGTCGGGAGCGTGGATGTCGGGGTCGCTGAAGCGCAGCATCCCACCATGGAATTCCGTCGATACGCCTCCACTCTCGCCGTCTTCGCGACGGCGCTGTATGTCGCGCTGCTGATCGCCGCGCTCGGCATGCTCAGCGTGATGCTGAACCGTGACGTGATCGAGAACACGGATGCCGGCCTGTACGCCGGTCCGATCGCCTGCGCGG
The DNA here is from genome assembly GCF_051954055.1 of Humibacter sp. NCBI lineage: Bacteria > Bacillati > Actinomycetota > Actinomycetes > Micrococcales > Microbacteriaceae > Humibacter > Humibacter sp. The sequence goes on from NZ_JBQCIE010000145.1 coordinate 3,362, forward strand.
TCGCCTCGGCCGTGGTGTTCACGGTGCTTCTGGTGCGAGCGCTCCGGGTGCCGCGTCACGCGCACGACATCGCGATCGGGATTGCACTCCTGAGCGGCGTGGGCTCCTATGTCGGCTACGCGGCCGCCGGTGCGATGGTCGTCGGAGTCACGGATCCGTTCCAGTTCCTGCCGTTCGTCGTCGAGCAGCTGATCGGTCCGTTCGCGGCGGCCGCGGGCATCCTCTCCTTCTTCGTCGTGCTCCTGGACATGATCGTGCTGTCGTC
>NZ_JBQCIE010000146.1:0-45785 GCF_051954055.1 Humibacter sp.
AATTGGGGGTGGAGGTACAGAGGGGAATTTTCTTGTTGGTTGCGGGGGTGGTGGGGGGGTTTGGGTGGGGCGGTTTGGTGGGGGGGCGCGGATGGGTGGTGGAGGGGTTTTCGAAGCGTTGATACAAACCCGCGCGAGGGGGACTTGTCCCTACGGCTCCCCCGAACGCCGCTTCGCGGCGCCCGGGGGCCCCTCGCCGTGGGGGCCCACCCCCGAGGGGTTCAAGGAGACCTCCGCGTGAACGAAACACGGAAGGCCGGTCCGGATGGACCGGCCGTCCGCGTTTCGTGCGCGAGGGGGGACTTGAACCCCCACGCCCGATAAAGGGCACTAGCACCTCAAGCTAGCGCGTCTGCCTATTCCGCCACCCGCGCGCACTTTCGGAAGCCGACGAATCAGCCACCGACGTACGAGGTTAGCACGAATCCGATGCCCCCTCCGCCCGCCCCGAAGCGGCCGCGGCGACCGCCGCCGAAGGCCGACCACGGGCATCCGATTGGTCGCCGAGAACCCCCTCCCGGTAGCGTTGCACCCATGACCAACCCGGACGACGCCACCGCCAGCGCCGACGGATCAGGAACCGAGCAGAGCCTCGACGAGACGGCGCGCATCGCACGGGATCTCATCCGCATCGACACCACCAACTGGGGCGAAGGACGGGCGAAAGGCGAGACGGATGCCGCCGCCTACGTCAGCGAACAGCTCGCCTCCCTGGGACTGAAGCCCCGCACGTACGAGTCGCGGCCGAGCCGCACCACCGTCGTCGCCCGCGTCGAAGGCCGAGACCGCAGCAAGCCCGCCCTCGTCGTGCACGGCCACCTGGACGTCGTGCCCGCCGATCCTTCGGACTGGACCTTCGACCCGTTCGCCGGGGAGATCCACGACGGACTGCTCTGGGGCCGCGGCGCCGTCGACATGAAGAACATGGACGCGATGATCCTCACCGCGCTGGGTGACATCCTCCGCGCCGGAGAAGCGCCCCAGCGCGACCTCGTCGTCGCGTTCTTCGCCGACGAGGAAGACGGCGGACTGTTCGGCTCGCACTTCATGGTGGACGAGCATCCCGACGTCTTCGAGGGTGCGACGGAGGCCATCAGCGAGGTGGGCGGCTACTCCGTCGACGTCGCGGGCAAGCGCGCCTACCTGCTGCAGACGGGGGAGAAGTCCCTGGTCTGGATCCGTCTCGTGGCGCGCGGCAAGGCGGCGCACGGCTCACGCATGGTGGCAGAGAACGCGGTCACCACGCTGGCCAAGGCCGTCGTGGCCATCGGCTCCCACGAGTGGCCGGTCAGGCTCACCGACACGACCACGCAACTGGTCGGCGAGCTCGCCCGGCTGCTGAATGCGGACCCGGTCGCGCTCGGACCGGATGAGGTCGTGCTGCGCAGCGGTACGGCATCCGGTTTCATCCGAGCCACGCTTCGCACCACGAGCAACCCGACTCTGCTGAAGGCCGGCTACAAGCACAACGTGGTGCCGGAGCGCGCCGAGGCGCTTGTCGACATCCGCACGCTCGCGGGCGAGGAGGACGACGTGCTCCTCAAGGTGCGCGAGCTCGTCGACGACGACGTCGACATCGAGATCGTGCACCGCGACATCGGACTGGAGGCACCGTTCACCGGTCCGCTCGTGGACGCGATGAGGGATGCACTGCTGTCGCACGACGCCGACGCCGTGGTGCTGCCGTATCTGCTCTCCGGAGGTACCGACAACAAGGCGCTCAGCAGGCTCGGCATCACCGGCTACGGCTTCGCACCCCTGAAGCTGCCCGCCGACATCGACTTCCCCGCGATGTTCCACGGCGTCGACGAGCGAGTTCCGCTCGACGCGCTCGTGTTCGGCCGCACCGTGCTGCGCCACGTGCTCTCCACCTACTGACGCCGCCCTTACGGCTCGACCCACCGAAAGGGTGCGATGGACTTCGTCAACGCGCTGATCCTCGGCCTCGTACAGGGGCTCACCGAGTTCCTGCCCGTCTCCTCGAGCGCGCATGTGCGCATCGTGGGGGAACTGATCGGGACCGGGGCGGACCCGGGAGCGGCGTTCACCGCCATCATCCAACTCGGAACGGAGCTCGCCGTTCTCGTCTACTTCTGGCGCGACGTCACGCACATCATCGGCCGGTGGTTCCTCGCACTGTTCGGCCGCATCCCACGGAACGACCCGACGGCGCGCCTCGGCTGGATGATCATCGTCGGCAGCATCCCGATCGTGGTGCTCGGCCTGCTGTTCCAGAACGCCATCGAGACCACGTTCCGTTCGTTGTGGATCGTCGCCGTCATGCTCATCGTGTTCGCGATAGTGCTGTGGGTCGCCGACTACCTCGGTGCGAAGACCCGTCGCGTCTCCGAGCTCACCTGGGGACACGCCGCGATCTACGGCATCGCGCAGGCGTTCGCCCTCGTGCCCGGTGTCTCCCGCTCCGGCGGCACGATCTCGGCTGGTCTCTTCATGGGCTACCAGCGCAGCGCGGCCGCCAGGTACTCGTTCCTGCTGGCCATGCCCGCCGTCTTCGGAAGCGGGCTGTACGAGCTGTACAAGTCGATCAAGCATCCGTGCGTCGCCGGATCGCACGAGGCGGCCGCTCACGCATGCACGCCGGAGGTCTTCAACGCGGTCGACACGTTCGGCGCAACGGTCGTCGCGTTCGCGGTCGGCCTGCTCGTCATCGCGTTCTTCATGCGCTACATCTCGCGGCGCAGCTTCCTGCCATTCGTGGTGTACCGCATCGCGCTCGGGGTGCTCCTGATGATCCTGCTCGGCGCGGGGGTGCTGAATGCCTGAGTCGTGGGCCCGACCGCCGGTGCCACGGCTCCCCGGTACAGGCAGACCGCCTCGACTGCACGACACGGCAACCGGCGAACGGCTCTGCTCGGCCCCCGACGACGTGATCGCCAGGCTCTACGTGTGCGGAATCACCCCGTACGACGCCACGCACATCGGCCATGCCAGCACGTATCTCGCGTTCGACACCCTGCAGAGGGTGTGGCTGGATGCCGGGCTCGAGGTGCACTACGCGCAGAACATCACCGACGTCGACGACCCGCTCCTCGAACGTGCCGAGGCCACCGGCGTGCCGTGGCGCGAGCTCGCCGATCAGCAGATCGACCTGTTCCGCGGTGACATGACCGCGCTGCGCATCCTGCCGCCCCAGGACTACGTCGCCGTGACCGAGGTGATCGACGAGATAGCGGATGCCGTTGCCGTCCTGCTCGAACGCGGCACCGCCTACCGCGTGCCCACCCCTGGTACCGCAGATGGCGGAGCCGAGACCGACGACGTCTACTTCGACATCGCGTCGGCCGCACGCACCAGCCCGTGGCGCATCGGGGAGGAGAGCAACCTCGACCGCGCCGAGATGCTCACCCTGTCCGCGGAGCGCGGTGGGGACCCGGATCGCGAGGGCAAACGCGACGCGCTCGATCCGCTGCTCTGGCGTGCCGCTCGCGAGGGCGAGCCATCGTGGGAGTCCGTGCTCGGCCGTGGCAGGCCGGGCTGGCACATCGAGTGCTCGGTCATCGCGCTGAAGCATCTCGGGCACGACTTCACGGTGCAGGGCGGGGGAGCAGACCTGATCTTCCCGCACCACGATCTGAGCGCGGGGCATGCTGCCGCGCTCAGCGGACATCCGCTCGCCAAGGTCTTCAGCCACGCCGGACTGGTCGCCTACCAGGGCGAGAAGATGAGCAAGTCGCTGGGCAACCTCGTGCTGGTGTCGGAGCTGCTGCAGCGGGGAGTGCCGGCCCCCGCCATCCGGCTCGCCCTGCTCGCGCATCACTACCGCGACGAGTGGGAGTGGACGCAGGAGGGCCTCGACCGGGCGCTACGAAGGCTGGATGCCTGGCGAAGCATCCGCTCGAAAGCAGACGGCACGAGTGCGCTCGACGTGCTCGACCAGGTGCGCGACCGACTCGCGGACGACCTCGACACGCCGGGAGCACTCGCCGCGATCGACGCCGCGGCCGCGTCCGGTGTCGACGACCCGACGCTCATCCGCGCCATCGCCGACGCTCTGCTCGGCGTCGCCCTGTGACCTGCGCCGGCGCGGGCTCCGATTACTCGCGCCGCCAGGGCTCGTCCGGGCCTCCTCGGCCGTCCTGCCGGCCGTCGCCCTTGTCGCGGCCGTCACCGCGCCGTCGCAGGTAGCGCTCGAACTCCTGGGCGATCGCCTCACCGCTCGCCTCGGGGGAGTCCACCGTGTCCCTGGCCTGCTCGAGCTGCTCGATGTAGGCGGCCATGTCCTCGTCGTCGGCGGCGAGCGCGTCGATGCCGCTCTCCCATGCGGCCGAATCCGCCACCAGGTCGCCACGTGGCACCGTCACGTCGATCAGCTGCTCGAGTCTCTCGATGAGGGCGAGCATCGCCTTCGGGCTCGGCGAGTTGTGCACGTAGTGCGGAACGGATGCCCACAGCGCCAGCGTCGGGATGCCAACGGTCTCCGCCGCATCGGCCAGCACGCTGAGGATGCCGACCGGTCCCTCGTAGGTCGGCCGCTCCACGCCGAGATCGGAACGCACCTGCGGGTTGTCGCTGGAGGCGAAGACCGAGATCGGGCGGGTGTGCGGCACGTCCGCCAGCATCGAGCCGAGCAGCACGATTCCGTCGATTCCCGCGGCGAGCGCCGCGTCGATGAGCTCGGCGGTGAATGCCTTCCAGCTGCGCGACGGCTCCGTGCCGAGCAGGAGGTAGAGGTTGCCGACGCCGCTGCCGCTGGCATGCGCCTCGGCGTCCTCCTCGAGCGGGTCGAGGTGGATGCCGGGCGACACCGGCGCGTACACGACAGCGCCCGGCCACTCCAGCCTGCGCCTGCCCTCCTCATCGGCGGCGAGCATCGGGCGGTTGAACTGGAAGTCGTAGTACAGTTCGGGGTCGATGCTCGCGACCGGCACGACGTCGAGGGAGTCCTTCAGGGTGCGCACGGCTCCGCTCGCGGCTTCGCCCGCGTCGTTCCACCCCTCGAACGCCACCACGAGGATGCGTCCGTCGAAGATCCCGCTGTCGTTGCTCACGCTTTCGGCTGCTTTCGTCCCGGGCGCCCGGCTGGGCGCGCCTACCCAGAATAGGCCCGGGTGCCGCGAGCGCCCGGGCTCGAAGAGACTCGAATAAGCTGGATGCTCGTGACCTCCGCAGCCCCCGCCGCCGTTCTTTTCGATATGGACGGCACGCTCGTCGACACCGAGCCGTACTGGATGCAGGCGGAGACCGAGCTCGTCACGGAGCACGGTGGAACCTGGACGCACGACGACGCTCTCGTGCTGGTCGGATCGGGGCTCTGGGAGTCGGCGAAGGTCTTCCAGCAGCACGGCGTCGACCTCGACGCCGACACGATCGTCGCCGCCCTGACCCGGCGCGTGCAGGAGCAACTGGAATCCCAGGGCGTGCCGTGGCGCCCTGGAGCGAAGGAGCTCCTGCTCGACATCAGGGAGCGCGGCGTCAAGACGGCACTCGTGACCATGTCGATCCGCGACATGGCGGAGCAGATCGTCGCACAGATCCCGTTCCCGGCGTTCGATGTGCTCGTCACCGGAGACGAGGTCGCACGACCCAAGCCGTACGCCGATCCCTACCTCGATGCTGCGCGGGAGCTCGGCGTACTCCCGCAGGACTGCGTCGCCATCGAGGACTCGATGAACGGGCTCGCCTCGGCCGTCGCCGCCGGCACGATCGCGATCGGGGTTCCGCACATGATCCCGCTGCCGGCCAGCGACGAGCACACGCTGTGGCCGACGCTGGAGGGCGTCAGCTTCGCCGACCTGGCCGAGCTGTTCGAGGAGCGTGCGGCGTGACCTCCGGCGAGCTCCCGGCATCCTCCGGCCCGTTCCGCCCCGGCGACCGCGTGCAGCTGACCGGACCGAAGGGACACCTGCACACCATCACGCTCGTTCCCGGCAAGGTTTTCCACACGCACAAGGGTCCTCTGCCGCACGACGCCATCATCGGACTGCCCGACGGCTCCGTCGTAGCGAACGAGGCAGGGGTCGAGCACCTCGCGCTGCGGCCCCTGCTCACCGATTTCGTCATGTCCATGCCGCGCGGTGCGGCGATCGTGTATCCGAAGGATGCCGCCCAGATCCTCGCGCAGGCCGACATCTTTCCCGCCGCCACCGTCGTCGAGGCCGGGGTCGGTTCCGGCGCGCTCTCATTGTGGCTGCTGCGGGCGATCGGGCCACGGGGCAGGCTGTTCTCCTTCGAGCGCCGCGACGAGTTCGCCGACGTCGCCCGTGGCAACGTCGAGACGTTCTTCGGTGAGCTCCCGCCGGCCTGGACTCTCACGGTCGGAGACGTGGAGCAGGAGCTGGCGCAGGTCGCGCCAGGCGGTGCCGTCGACCGCATCGTTCTCGACATGCTGGCCCCGTGGGAGTGCGTGGATGTCTGCGCCACCGCCCTGAAACCCGGCGGGGTGCTGCTGTGCTACGTCGCGACCGTCACGCAGCTCTCCCGGGTGGCGGAGGCGATCAGGGGTAGCGGGGCTTTCACTCACCCGATCTCGAACGAGACGATGGTGCGCGGCTGGCACGTCGAGGGACTCGCGGTGCGGCCAGATCACCGCATGATCGCGCACACCGGCTTCCTGATCAGCGCCCGCCGGCTGGCGCCTGGAACGGTGCTGCCCGAGCTGAAGCGACGGGCATCCAAGAGCGAGTACAGCGAGGACGACGTCGAGGCGTGGACGCCCGGCGCGCTCGGCGAGCGCGTGGTGAGCCCGAAGAGCCTGCGCAAACGGGTGCGCGAGGCGTCCGAGTCGGCCAGGCTGGCCCGCGAGCGCGACGCCGCATCCTCCGACGACCGAGCCGAGGGGCATCAGGCGGTCGACTAGCATGGGATGCCGGAGCGCTCAGTCCGCCCTGCCTGCCCTGGCCGCCCCGGTCCCCTCGTCCCTCGTCGAAAGAGGAATCGTGCGCACACTCCTGGCACGCACAGCACCGGCACGCTCCGTGCCGTTCACTGCACGCGCTCGTCGCATCGGCACGCTGATCGCGGCCGCGGCGCTGGTGGGTGTCGGGCTGACCGGATGCTCCGCCGCTTCGGCGAGCTCCTGCGTGCAGTCGGGGGATGCGTCCCAGCTGGTCCACACCTCCGGCGCATTCGGCTCGCCGCACGCGTCGTTCCCGCACCCGATCGAGACGAGCGCTCTGCAGAAGAGCACCGAGAAGACCGGTTCGGGCAGCACCATCGGCAAGGGGCAGATGGTCAGGTTCACGCTCGCGCACTATGACGCAGCGACCGGCAAGTCCGTGGAGACGTTCCCGGCGGCCGTCGTGGCCGGCGGATCCAGCTCGCTGCCCGGCCTGCAGAAGGCGCTGCTGTGCACGACGGTCGGGTCGCGCATCGTGGTCACCGGCACCGAGGCGGACATCGCCGGCAGCCAGGGCTCGGCCGACCAGGACGTGGTGCTGGTCGTCGACGTCGAGAAGGCGTACCCGTCGCGGGCCACCGGCGCTCCGAGACCGGGACAGCCCGGCATGCCCACCGTGGTGCTCGCGCCGAACGGTCAGCCGGGCATCAAGATCACCGAGAACACGGTGCCGACGAAGCTCCGCACCGCCGTGCTGCGGCAGGGTTCCGGCGCCGTCGTGAAGAAGGTGGACTCCTCCAGCGGTGTGTTGGTGAACTACACGGCCGTCACGTACAACGACCCCACGTCCGTCGCCGGTTCCAGCTGGCTCGACGGGTCACCGGTCGTCTGGCCGAGCACGGACACGAGCGGCTTCACACCGCCCTCGAGCGTGGTGAAGCAGCTCGTCGGCCAGAACGTCGGAAGCCAGGTGCTGGTGGTCACGCCGGGCAGCAACGCCACCGCGTACGTGATCGACATCCTCGGCATCTGGAAGTAGTCGACAGGCATCCTCTCGCAAGCGCCACGGGGCGCGACGACCTCATAGGATTGCCTGCGTGTCCCCACAGAAGGTCCCGGTCGAGGAGCGCCTGTTCTCGCTCGTGCTCACCCTCGTCGCCACCGAGTCGGGGTTGACGAAGAGCGAAATCCTCTCCAGCGTGCATGGCTACAACTCCCGGTACCGGGAGGGCGGCGACAACAGCGCGCTGGAGCGGCAGTTCGAGCGCGACAAAGACGACATCCGCGAGCTCGGCATCCCTCTGGAGACCGTCGAAGACCCGGGGGATCCCGGCAACAATCAGGGCCTTCGCTATCGCATTCCGAAAACGGCATACGATCTTCCGGCCGACATCACGTTCTCTCCGCAGGAGATGGCGCTGCTTCGGCTCGCCGCCACCGTCTGGCGGGAAGGTTCCCTCTCGGCGGACTCCCGCCGGGCGATCATGAAGCTGCGTACGTTGGGCGTCGAGGCTGACGATCCGCTGGTCGGGTTCGCCCCGAGGGTGCGAACGAGGGAGGCGGCGTTCGAGCCGTTCGAGGTTGCTCTCGAGCGCAGCGTCGTCGTGAACTTCGATTATCTGAAGCCGGGGGAGACCGAGGCGACGAAGCGCGTCGTCGAGCCGCTCGCGCTCATCCAGTTCCACGGCCGCTGGCTGCTGCACGCCCACGACAGGGGAGCGGACGCCCCTCGCACGTTCCTGCTCTCGCGCGTCATCGGCCGGCCGAGGGTGACCCAGATCGGGTTCACGCGACGCGGCACCGACTACGCCTCGAACGCGATCGACGAGCTCCAGAAGATCTGGGACCGCAATCAGGCCGAACTCGACGTGCTGCCGGGCACGGATGCCTGGGTGCGGCTGAGCAAGCGCGAAGACACCCGCCGCAACGAGGATGGCAACCTGCTGGTGCACTACTCCGACACCGCGCTCCTCGCCGACGAGCTCGCCGGCTACGGACCGGAGGTGCGCGTCGTCTGGCCGCAGCGCCTGGTGGACGCGGTGCGCGACCGGTTGCGCACGACGCTGGCCGCGCACACGTCGAACGTCCACGGGAGCGAGATGGATGCCCGTGGCTGAGCCAGCAGGACCCCGCGACGCCCGGGACAAGCTCGCGCTGCTGCTCTCGCTCATCCCGTACCTGATGGATCACGAGAGCGCACCGGTCGACGAGGTCGCCGCCGCTTTCGACGTGTCGCCGAAGCAGATCCGGGACGCCGTGTACCTCATCGCGGTCTCCGGGCTTCCAGGCGAGTCGCATTCCTACCTGCCGGGCGACCTGTTCGACATCGACTGGGACGAGCTGGAGCAGCACGACCGCATCGCGCTCACGCACACCGTGGCGATCGACGACACGCCGCGACTGTCTGCCAGGGAGGCTGCAGCCCTGATCGCGGGACTGCAGTACCTCAGCTCGCTGCCCGAGCATGCCGACCGCGACGCGATGTCGTCGCTGATGGCCAAGCTCGAGCGGGGTACGGCCGCAGGCGCCGCCCAGGTGGCCGTCGCTCCGGCAGCGCTCCGCGACACCGTCGCGACGATCAGGACGGCGATCGAGAACGGCACGCAGGTCGACCTCGACTACGTCAGCGCCCGCGGCGACTCGGAACGACGAACGGTCGACCCGTTGCGCATCGAGTCCGTGAACGATGACTGGTACCTGCGCGGCTGGTGTCATCTTCGGGAGGCGGTGCGCACGTTCCGTCTCGACCGCATCGACCACCTGGTCTCCACCGGACGGCCCATCAGCGAGCATGCCGCCCGCGTGGTGCTGCCGGAGAGGCTGTTCCAGGGCTCGGCGGAAGACCTCACGGTCTCCGTCGACGTCGCGGCGGCGGCACTGCCGCTCATCGCCGACTACATCCCCGACGATGCTGCGCGCATCCAGAACGGCGACCTGGTGCACACCAAGGTGCGCGTCGCGCACTACCACGGGCTCAAGCGCATGGTCACGAGATTCGCCGGTCAGGTCACGGTCACCGCACCAGAGGATGCTCGCGCCGCCGTCGCGGACTGGGCCAGGGCCGGCTCGGCGCGTTACGACGACCTGCCTTAGGGTGAAGCAATGCCGTGGTGGTCCTGGCTCATCATCTGGGTCGTGCTCGTGCTTGCACTGCTCGGCATGCTCGCCCTGCTCGGCTACCGCCTGTTCGTGAAGGCGATGGCCACGATGGGCGCCCTCGGCGAGCTCGCGGAGAAGACCGAAGTGCTCTCGTCACGCTTCGACGACGAGACGGGGGAACCTGCTTTTCACCCTGCCGTGCTCGGCCCAGCCCGTGAATACGCGCAGAGGTGGGAGGAACGCCGTGCGCGCAATGCAACGATCAGGCATACTCGGCGGGAAGCGAGAGTCCGGCGCGGTAAACTCCTGGTGAGTGCCGATCCGAGTCGGTTCTCCCACCTACTGCGAAAGCGACACTGAAATGCTTGGCGATCTCTTCAGCGGATGGCACATCTGGATCATCCTGCTCATCATCGTGCTCCTGTTCGGCGCTACTCGACTTCCCGCACTGGCGCGGAGCATCGGGCAGTCCACGCGGATCTTCAAGAAGGAGATCCGCGAGGGACAGGAAGAGGACGAGGCTGCCGAAGCCGCCAAGTCCTCCAAGACCGAGGCCAAGGCCGAGCCGGGGGCGGCTGACAAGCCCGCCGACAAGATCTAGACGCCGTGAGCACCGCCGCTCGTACCAAGCGCGGCAGGAATCCCGAAGGCCGGATGTCCCTGGGGGCTCACCTCCGGGAACTCAAGAACCGCTTCTTCTGGATCGCAGGAGGGATCCTCGTCGGCGCCATCGTCGGCTGGTTCCTCGAACCGTTCGTGTGGGACGCGATCAGCCTGCCTGTGCATGAGATTGCAAAGACGCAGCATGCCAGCATCAACTGGCCGAACGTGACTGCAGCTTTCGACCTGAAGCTGCAGTTGAGCGTCTACATCGGCATCATCATCACGTCTCCGCTGTGGCTCTACCAGATCTTCGCGTTCCTCACCCCCGGCCTCAACCGCAGGGAGAAGGGCTACACCTTCGGGTTCTTCTTCACCGCGGTACCGCTGTTCCTCGCCGGCTGTGCCGCAGGCTGGCTCGTGGTCCCGCACATCGTCGGCGTCCTGACCAGCTTCGTGCCGAACGGTGAGACGACGCTGCTGGTGGCATCCGACTACTTCAACTTCGTGCTCAAGCTGATCATCGTCGTGGGAATCGCGTTCGTTCTGCCGGTGTTCGTCGTGCTGCTCAACTTCATGCGCATCATCAGCGCCAAGGCGATCATCAAGTCGTGGCGCTGGGCAATTCTCGTCATCATGATCTTCACGGCGATCGCGACGCCGTCCGCCGACGTCATCTCGATGTTCCTGCTCGCGCTGCCGCTCATCGTGCTGTACCTGCTTTCGTGGGGGGTCGCATGGATACACGACCGCAGAGACGCCAAGCGCGCCCTCGACATCGACGCGGAGCTCGCGGCGGGGTAGGGGGCGGGCCTCTAGGCTGATCGAGTGACCGAGCAGCTCTCGCCCGCCGATCGTTTCGCGGCGTCGCGGAGCCGTGTCGGGCATCCGCGGCTGGAGGACTTCCGGCAGCAGCAGCGTTTCGACCTCGACCCGTTCCAACGAGAGGCGTGCGCCAGCCTCGAGGACGGCCACAGCGTTCTGGTCGCCGCACCGACGGGCGCAGGCAAGACCATCGTGGCGGCGTTTGCGGTGGCGCTGGCTATGCGGCATCCCACCGCGAAGGTCTTCTACACGACGCCGATGAAGGCGCTCTCGAACCAGAAGTACCAGGAGTTCGCCGACGAGTACGGAACGGATGCCGTCGGTCTGCTCACCGGCGACACGAACGTGAACGCCGGTGCTCGCGTGGTCGTGATGACCACCGAAGTGCTGCGGAACATGCTGTATGCGGAATCCGATCTGCTGACCGACCTCGCCTACGTCGTGATGGACGAGGTGCACTACCTCGCCGACCGGTTCAGGGGTGCGGTGTGGGAAGAGGTCATCATCCATCTGCCCGCCGAGGTCCGCCTGGTCTCATTGTCGGCGACGGTGTCGAACGCAGAGGAGTTCGGCGACTGGCTGCAGGCGGTTCGCGGCGACACCGACGTGATCGTGTCGGAGAGCCGACCGGTTCCGCTCGAGCAGCACGTGCTCGTGCGGCAGCGTCTGGTCGACCTCTTCGAGTCGGCGGCCAGGGGAGCGGCGAACCGGGTGAATCCGGAACTGGTGCAGATGGCTCGGCTCGGCGGACGCCCGTCCGGATCCCGCCAGTTCAGCGACCGGGGAAGGCGACGGGGGCGCGGCAGACCCGACATGGACCGGCTCGACCGGCCGGAGGTCGTACGGCTGCTCGACGACCGCAACCTGCTGCCGGCCATCGTGTTCGTGTTCAGCAGGGCCGGCTGCGATCAGGCGGTGTCGCAGGTGCTGCGCTCGGGCATCCGTCTCACCGAGGCGCACGAGCGCGAGCAGATCCGGCGGGTGGCCGAGGAGCGCTGCCGCACGATCGCTGACGAAGACCTCGCCGTCCTGGGCTACTGGGAGTGGCTGGAGGGGCTGCAGCGCGGGGTCGCCGCGCACCACGCCGGGCTGCTTCCCGCGTTCAAGGAGGTCGTCGAGGAGCTCTTCCAGCGCAAACTCGTCAAGGTGGTGTTCGCTACTGAGACCCTCGCACTCGGCATCAACATGCCGGCACGCACCGTCGTGCTGGAGCGCCTGGAGAAGTTCAACGGCGAGGCCAGGGTGCCGATCACGCCGGGGGAGTACACGCAGCTGACCGGCAGGGCCGGCCGGCGCGGCATCGACGTCGAGGGCCACTGCGTCATCCAGTGGCGCGACGGGCTCGACCCGCAAGCGGTGGCCGCGCTGGCATCACGCCGCAGCTACCCGCTGAACTCGAGCTTCCGCCCCACCTACAACATGGCGGTCAACCTCATCGCGCAGTTCGGCCGCGACCGCACCCGCGAGATCCTGGAGTCGTCGTTCGCGCAGTTCCAGGCCGACCGTGCCGTCGTCGACCTCGCCCGCACCGTACGAAAGCAGGAGGAGTCGCTCGCCGGCTACGAGCGGGCCATGCAGTGCCACCTCGGCGACTTCGCGGAGTACGCGGCGCTTCGCCGTGAACTCAGCGACCTGGAGCGCAAGGGTGCCAGGGCCGGCTCCCAGAGCGCCGCGGCCAGGGAGGCGCGCAGCAGGGAGCTGGCCGATCTGCGACGGCGGATGAAGAAGCATCCGTGCCACGGTTGCGCGGAGCGGGAGCAGCACGCCCGCTGGGCCGAGCGGTGGTGGCGCCTCAAGCGGGAGACGGATGCCCTCACCCGTCAGATCCGCACCCGCACCGGTGCCGTCGCCACGGTCTTCGATCGCGTGACCGAGGTGCTCGTGGAGCTGGGCTATCTCGCCGACCGCGACGGCTCGCTCGCGCCGACGCGGCCCGGCCGCGTGCTGGCCAGGATCTATGGCGAACGGGACCTGCTGGTCGCGGAGTGCCTGCGACTGGGCGTGTGGGCGCAACTGGACGCGCCGGGGCTCGCGGCGATGATCTGCGCGCTCGTGTTCGAGCCGCGGCGCGACGAGCCGAACCCCGCTGAGCGGTTCCTTCCGCGCGGCGCGTTCCGCGAAGCGCTGCAGAAGACCGAGGAGCTGTGGGCACGTCTCGACGACCTCGAGCGGGAGCACCGGCTGCCTGGCAGCGAGCCGCTGGCGACGGCGCTGTGCGTCGCGATGCACCAGTGGGCATCCGGCCGCCCGCTGGCCGCCGTGCTCGCCGAGGCCGACCTGCCCGCCGGCGACTTCGTGCGCTGGGCGAAGCAGGTGATCGACCTGCTCGACCAGCTCTCCGGCGTCGCCACCGGCCCTCTGGCCCCGGTGGCCAGGGATGCGCTCGTCGCGGTGCGGCGGGGCATCGTGGCCTACTCCGGCGTCGGGTGACGCGTCGGCTGAGGCGACTGCTGAGGCGACGACCGGGGCACTCGGCGAGCACCATGGCCCGTTCCCCTATGCTCGCATCGTGACTCCGCCCGCCCGTCCGCTGGTTCCGCTGTGGCTGGCGGTCATCCTCGGTGCAGGCGGGGGAGTGGTATACGACGGCGCGTTCCCCGCCATCGATGTGTGGCCGCTCGCGTTCGTCGGCCTGGCCCTCATGCTCGTCGCCCTCATCGGGCGCTCCATCGGCGGTGCGGTTCTGATCGGATTCCTTTCCGGGCTGACGTTCTATCTCACCCAGGTGTCGTGGACGGCGCTCTACCTGGGGCCCGTGCCGTGGATCGCGCTGTCGGTCTTCGAGTCTCTGCTGTTCGCGCTGGGCGCCTTCGCGGTCACGCTGGCGTACCGCTGGCTTCCGCGGGCCTTCCCGTCCGCGCTCGGTCGACTGGGGCTCCTCCCGGTCGTCGTGGCGGGTCTCTGGACCGGCAGGGAGTGGCTGTCCGGCAACTGGCCGTACGGCGGCTTCGCCTGGGGACGTGCGGCGCTATCGCAGTCCGAGAGCCCGTTCGCACACCTCGTCGCGTGGTTCGGCCTCTCCGGCGTCTCCTTCCTCATCGTATGGATCGTCGCCGTGGGCATCGAGTGCGCGCGGTTCCACAGGCAACCGTTCCCCCGGGTGCCCGCGAGCACGGCGGATGCCTCGGCCGCGCGTCCCGGCGTGCGCGCCGGTGTCGCGGTCGCGGCCATCGCGCTCGTGCTGGCCGTTCCGCTCTGGCCAGCCACGACTTCCGGCAGCACGAGGATCGGTGCGGTGCAGGGCAACGGCCCCGCCGGGTACTTCGATCGCGCGCAGCCCGGCGACGTGATGAATGCGCAGATCGCGGCGACCCGACCGCTGATCGGCAAACGCGTCGACATGGTCGTGTGGCCGGAGGGCAGCGCCGACATCGATCCGACCAGGGACTGGTCGTCCGCCGCGGTGCTGGACAACCTGAGCACGCAGCTGCACGCCCCGATGATCGTCGGCACGATCACGTACCGGCACGGCAAGTACTACAACTCGTCGCTGCTCTGGAAGGCCGGCAAGGGCGCCGTCGACATCTACGACAAGAAGCACCCCGTGCCGTTCGGCGAGTACGTGCCGGACCGATCGTTCTGGATGCCGTTCGCGCCGAGCCTGCTGAGTCTGATCGGCCGTCAGTACACGCCGGGAACGCGCAGCAACGTGTTCGACGTGAACGGGGTGAAGGCGGGAATCTCGATCTGCTTCGACATCGTCGACGATCAGCTCACGACCGACATGATGGACGGCGGAGCGCAGGTCATCCTGGCGCAGACCAACAATGCGGACTTCGGCCGCACCAAGGAGAACATGCAGCAGCTCGCGATCGCGCGGCTGCGAGCGGTGGAGACCGGCAGGAGCCTGGTGAACATCTCCACGGTCGGCACGAGCCAGATCATCGATCCCAGCGGCCGGACGATCGCCCAGATCCCCGCCTACAAGCCGGGTGCGATGCTGGCGGATGTTCCGCTCGGCACCACCACGACACCTGCGACTCTCCTCAGCCGCGCGTTCGAAGTCCTCGTGTGCGGGCTAGGACTCGGTGGCCTGGTGGTGGCCGGTGTCACCATGCCGGGCGCACGTCGCCGACGGTCTGCCGGCTGAGCCACCACACACGAAAACGCAGCCTGCCGGAGCAGGCTGCGTCACCATCTGACCGGGTCCTACCCGGCCATTGCGGCGTCTCAGGCGCCGATCTTGTGCTCTCCACGCCGTGCGCGCAGGTAGGCGAGACGCTCCTCCAGGAGCTCCTCCAACTCGGCACGCGTGCGGCGCTCGAGCAGCATGTCCCAGTGGCTGCGCGGCGCCTTCACGTCGGAACGGTCCACGTCGACGGGCGCGTCGTTCACGAGCAGGGTCGCCTCGTGGCCGCAGTACTTGCACTCCCAGGTCTCGGGAGCCTCGGCGTCGGCGGCGAACACGACCTCCGTCTCACGGTCGCAGTTCGAGCACTTGTAGTTGTACGTGGTGCGGGCAGAGAACGTCACGCCCTCTTCGCTCTGCAGGCTCTGAGCACCGAGTCTCATGCCGCGCAAGCTGCGATCTGCCATTGTGTGGTCTCCTCTCGCGATGCCTCCACACTTATAAACCGTCAAGCTGGGCATTCTCTGCCCGGCACATCCGAAGATTCAGGCTCCTTTCAGGGATTTTCTTCGTTCAGGGTCTCACGAACTCCTAGCTCGCGCCCGGAGGTCGACGCGGGTTGTGCGCAGTGCCCGCATGCACTATGTCGCGCAACAGGTCGCATCGGTCGGTCACGATGCCGTCGACGCCGATGGCGAGCAGCTCGCGCATCTCGTCCGGGTCGTCGATGGTCCACACGTGCACTTCCTTCCCCGCTCTGTGCACGGCGCGCACGAACGCAGGGGAGACCACTCGGACCGCTCCGCGCCGACGCGGCACCTGTACGGCGTCGACGGCCCGCAGCGCGAGCCGTACCAGCGGCGCGAGGCGCAGCCACACCCCGATCAGGCACAGCACGACGCCGGGCGTGGACGCGGAGGTGGCCGCACCGGGAAGCGCGCGCACTGCTCGCCGCCGGCGGCGCTGCTGGAACGACGTGACGAGCACGCGCGGCTCGGCTCTGGCTTTGCGGATGACCCGGATCGTGGGTGTGAGCGCGGCATCCGTCTTGATGTCGATGTTGAACCGGGCGTTCGGAAAGCAGGCGAGCGCTGTCTCCAGCGTGGTGAGCGTGCCACCGCCCACCAGCGTCAGCTCGCGAAGACGTTCCCATGGCAACTGCTCGACCGACAGCCGCACTCCGGCGATGCGCGAGAGGTCGTCGTCGTGGCAGATCACGGCGACGCCGTCGGTGCTGGCGTGCACGTCGGTCTCCAGGATGTCCGCGCCATTCTCGAGCGCCGCCTGGAACGCGTCGAGCGTGTTCTCGGGGACGTGCAGCGCCAGCCCTCGGTGCGCGATCACGCGAGGGGGAGTGCCGTCGAAGTAGCGTGCCGGGTCAGGCATCCGTCCTGGCCACCTCTCAACTCGGGTGCGCCCCGCCGCCGCGCTCGGTTCCTACTTCGAAGGGGTTCCGCCGGGTGCCGGACCGGAATCGGCACCGTCCGGCTGGTCGCCGCCGTCGGACAGGGCACCGTCGAGCAAGCGGGAGTCGTCGGCGGTCTCCACATCGGCCGGTGATGGCGGCACCTGCGCTGCGGACGACACAGCGGTCACCGCAGCGTCTTCGGCCTTCGCCACCTCTTCTTCCGCAGCGGCGACGGCGGCTGCCGTCGACTCGTCGGTCAGGGCCGCATCCGTCGAGTCCGAGGTCGCAGTGTCGGCACCGGCGGAATCCTTCTCAGCCGAGCGCGCGCCGGAAGCCGGCCCGCCCGCATCGGCGGACGAGGACGACGGCGGGAAGAGGGAACTGAGCGGGTTGCCCGACCCGCGCGTGGCGAAACCGTCGCTGATTCCGCGCAGCGCCTCGGTGAATTCGCTGGGGATGAACCACAGCTTGTTCGAGGCGCCCTCGGCGATCTTGGGCAGCGTCTGCAAGTACTGGTAGGCGAGCAGGAGGTTGTCGGGACGGCCCTCGTGGATGGCGGTGAAGACGGTGTTGATCGCCTTCGCCTGACCCTCGGCGTTCAGCACTGCAGCCCGCGCAGAGCCCTCGGCGTTCAGGATCGCCGCCTGCTTCGTGCCCTCAGCAGTGAGGATCGCGGACTGCTTGGTGCCCTCAGCGGTGAGGATGAGCGCTCGACGGTCGCGCTCGGCGCGCATCTGCTTCTCCATCGAGTCCTGGATCGACGCAGGCGGATCGATCGCCTTGAGCTCGACACGGCTGACCCGGATGCCCCACTTGCCCGTCGACTCGTCGAGCACGGTGCGCAGCTGGTTGTTGATGTTGTCGCGGCTGGTCAGCGTCTCTTCGAGGTTCAGACCGCCGACGACGTTACGAAGGGTGGTCGTGGTGAGCTGCTCTACCGCGTTGAGGTAGTTGGCGATCTCGTAGGTGGCGGCACGGGCATCCGTCACCTGGAAGTAGACGACGGTGTCGATGGACACGACGAGGTTGTCCTCGGTGATCACCGGCTGCGGTGGGAAGCTGACGACCTGCTCGCGCATGTCGATGAGGGGTCGCAACCGGTCGATGAACGGCACCAGCAGGTTGAGACCCGGGGCCAGCGTCTTGTGGTAGCGTCCCAGCCGCTCGACCACGCCGGCCCTCGCCTGCGGCACGATGCGGATGGCCCTGAACAGCGTGACGAGCACGAAGATCAGGATGATCAGAACGATGATCCCGATGATGATCTGCACGACGAGCCCTTCTACTGAGTTCATGAGGCGGTTCCCCCGGCGGGAACGACGACGGCCGTCGCCCCTTCGATAGCGGTGACGAGGACGACCTCGCCCGGTTCGACGTGTCGCGTTGCGGCGGACGCCTCGCCGGCGAGCCGCGACGTCCAGACCTCGCCGTTGGCGAGCCGCACCAGCCCCTTGCCGTCGCTGCCGAACGACCGCACCACGCGGCCCTCCTGGCCGAGCAGCGCGGCGACGTTGCTGCGCGCCGGGTCGCCCCCACGGCGGAGAGCACGCAACAAGGGCGGCCGGAGCAGGAAGAGAAGGAGGATCGAGAGCACCGCGGCGACGATCAGCTGGGCCCACCACGGGAACCCGAACAGCCCGCTGATCAGGCCGCCGAGAGAGCCGATAGCGAGCATCAGGAAGACGAAGTCGAGCGAGAGCATCTCGATGATGACGAACACGAGGATCAGCACGAGCCAGGCGATCCACGCGTAAGACGAAACGACGTCCATGTCGCACACGCTCCCTTCGCGCTCGATCAGACGCTACCAGCATGGGGCCGACGCCCCGCAAAGGCGCGGTCGGGCTCGCCGGACGTCGCGGCGCGGCCGCTCCGAGCCACTGAGATACTGTCCTGGTGCCCTCGTGAGGGCCGTACAGCAGCACTGGCAGCACAAGGAGAACGTCATCGTGAGCAACCCTCTCGCCCCGTCGTCATTGTCCGGAAAGCGGGCCCTCGTGACCGGTTCCTCCCGCGGCATCGGCGCAGACACCGTCGGATACTTCGCCGAGGCGGGTGCGAGCGTCGTCATCAACTACCGCAACAAGGAGGCGCGGGCGCGCAAGCTCGCCGAGAAGATCCAGGCGTCCGGCGGCACGGCCGTGGTGGTCGGAGCCGATCTCACCGACCCGGCCTCCGTCACCGCCATGTTCGAGACCGTGCAACGCGAGCTCGGCGGCCTCGACATCCTCGTGCTCAACGCGTCGGGCGGTATGGAGTCCGGCATGGAGGCGGACTATGCGCTCAAACTCAACCGCGACGCCCAGGTGAACGTGCTGAACGCGGCACTGCCGCTGCTCGGCGAGGGATCCCGCGTGGTGTTCGTCACCAGCCACCAGGCGCACTTCATCCGCAGCACGCCCACCATGCCGGAGTACGAGCCGGTCGCCCTCAGCAAGCGGGCGGGCGAAGACGCCCTGCGCGAACTCATCCCCGAGCTGGGTGCCCGCGGCATCGGCTTCGTCGTCGTCTCCGGCGACATGATCGAGGGCACCATCACGGCGACGCTGCTCGAGCGGGCCAACCCCGGCGCCATCCAGCAGCGCAAGGAGGCGGCTGGACGTCTGTACAACGTCAGCGAGTTCGCGGCGGAGGTGGCGATGGCGGCCGTCGAGCCGGTTCCGGACGACCACACGCGGCTCATCGGCGACGTCAGTGATTTCGGGACGGAGGCCTGATCGCGTGAAAGCAGACGACATCGTCCGCCTCGTCTCCGTCTCGAGCCCCACGCTGAGCCCGGACGGCGGAACGGCCGTCGTGGCCACGGCGCATCCCGATCTCGATGCCGACACCTACGTTGGGCAGCTCTGGTCGGTGGATGTGAAGGGAAGCACCTCTCCGCGGCGCATCACGCGCGGGTTCCGCGACGCTGCACCGCAGTTCTCACCGGACGGCTCGGCCATCGCGTTCCTCCGGGCAGAACCCGGGAAGCCGGCGCAGCTCTACGTCATGGCCACGACCGGCGGCGAGCCGATCAGGGTCACCGATCGCAAGCTGGGGGTCTCGGAGTTCGCGTGGTCGCCGGACGGTTCGACGTTCGCGTTCGTCTCGAGGGAGCCGGAGCACGGCCGCTACGGCACCGTCGAGGGCGTCGAACCCGGCGCCGAGCCGCCGCGCCGCATCACCACCTACCGCTACTCGGCGAACGGCGTCGGCTGGATGCGCGACAGGCGCACGCAGGTCTTCATCGTCCCGGTGCCCGACCTCTCCGCCGAGCCCGTCGTGCAGCCCGTCGCGTCCTCCGAAGGCCCCGTGGAATCGCGCGCTTGGGTGGCCGAGCCGCGCGCGCTGACGAGCGACGACGCCGAGCATGGCGCCATCGCGTTCACGGCGAACGGCCGGCACGTCGCCGTCGTCTCCGATGGACATCCGGGCGCGGACGACGATCTGCGTTCGATCCTCACGCTGGTTCCCGTGGACGACGGCGAGCCGCGCTCCGTGGTGGGACCCGAGGCGAATCTGTCCATGGGCGAGAGCGCCGGTGCTGTCGTCGTCGCCGAGGACGGCGCGGTGTACTTCGTGGCGCAGGACATGGGGGAGTCCGGGCGCGACTTCGTCGCCCGCAACTCCGGTTTGTACCTCGTGGAGTCGGTAGGGGAGCGGCCCCGCCGACTCACCGACGACGAGACCGTCGACCTGACCGGGAGCGACGTGGTCCTGTCGCCGCACGGAGCACTGGTGCGGAACACGGAACGCGGCAGGGTCACGCTGTTGGCGGTCGGGCGGGACGGCGCGGTCACCACGCTCGTGCGCGACCGCGAGGTGACGGGCGCGGCATCGGCCGGGCAGACTGTGGCGTTCACGTTCCAGTCCGACTCGACGTTCGGAGACCTCGCCGTCGTCGACGTCGCGCGACTCGGCGACGAGCCCACGGAGAACGACGCCGTCCGTGTCCTCACCGACTTCTCCTCCGAGGTGCGGGCATCCGGCATCCGAACACCGATCGAGTTCGAGACGACCGGCCGTGACGGCTACCCCGTGCACGGCTGGGTGGTGCTGCCGGAGGGAGAGGGGCCGCACCCTGTGCTGCTCAACATCCACGGCGGCCCGTACGCGCAGTACTCGGTCCATCTGTTCGACGAGTCGCAGGTCTATGCCGACGCCGGTTACGCCGTCGTCTACTGCAACCCGAGGGGCTCTGCGGGTTACGGGCAGGAGCACGGGCGCGCGATCAAGGGCCGCATGGGCACCGTCGACCTGAACGACGTTCTCGACTTCCTGGATGCCGCCGTGGCGGCGCATCCGGAGCTCGACGGCGATCGGGTGGGGATCCTCGGCGGCTCGTACGGCGGCTACCTCACGGCGTGGACGATCGCTCACGACCATAGGTTTGCGGCGGCGATCGTCGAGCGGGGTTACCTCGACCCGCAGTTCTTCTTCGGCACGAGCGACATCGGGTCGTTCTTCGGCGAGGAGTACAACGGCGCCGATCCCGAGCTGGTCGCCGCGCAGAGCCCTCAGGCGCACGTCGGCGCGGTGCGAACGCCGACGCTCGTGATGCACTCCGAGAACGACCTGCGCTGCCCGCTCAGTCAGGCGGAGCGCTACTTCGCTTCGCTGAAGCGCAGCGGGGTGGAGACGGAGCTCGTCATCTTTCCGGGGGAGGACCACGAGCTCAGCCGCTCGGGCAGGCCACGGCACCGGGTGCAGCGGTTCGGGATCATCCTCGACTGGTGGGCCCGTCACCTGCCCAGCGGACGCAACTCCGTTACCGCCACGGAATAGTGCAACGCGAGAAGCCGCCGCCCCTCGAGGACCGGCGCCTTCTCGCGTGCGGACTTCGTCACGCGGCCTTGAACGTGAACGCGCGAATCATCTGGATGATGCCCAGCACCACGAGCGAGATGCCCAGCAGCCACCACAGCACGATCGCTCCCCAGAGCGGGGAGAACAGCAGGATGATGCCGGCGATGATGCTCAGGATCGCGAAGAACAGCGACCACCCTCGCGAGGTGGAGGTACCCAGAGCGGTGAGCGCGACGACGCCCTCGACGATCCACATGATGCCGACCAGGATGCCGATGAAGACCGCGAGCCACACCGCCGTTTGAGCGAGCTCCGTGAACGCGATGATGCCGGCGATGATGAACAGGATGCCGAGGATGATGTGGCCGACTCGCGCCCAACCGCCCATCGACTTGGAGAAGATGCCGAGTCCGGCGTAGACGAGTCCGCCGACGATCGCGTACGCCGCGATCACGGCGGTCAGGGCGACGGCGGCGTGACCGGGCCAGACCAGGATGATGATGCCGACGATGAGCGCGACGAGGCCGCCGACTCCGAACGCCGTGCGGATGCCGTTCACCGCGGTTTTCGCGGCGGGACTTTCAGCGGACATGGAGGCTACCCTTCCTGTGAGAAAGCTGTGAGCTTTTGTCGTGAGCCTAGCCTCGGGTGTCGCCGAACCGCGGTTCATTCCTCGCATATCACCCGAATCGTGTCGCGCTCGCGACCTCCTGCTTGCCGGGGGACCGGCCGTCCCTTCGGGCCGTATCAGTGCGGACGAGCGCGGTGCGCGTCAGCCCGTCGATCAACTCGTCGTAGTCGACGCCGGCCGCGGCGAACATCCTCGGGAACTGCGACCAGGCGCCGAGTCCCGGCATGGTGTTGATCTCGTTGAAGACGATGGCGCCGTCCGCCGTGACGAAGAAGTCGATGCGGGCCAGATCGCGGCAGCCGAAGGTGCGGAACAGGTGGCGAGCGGACGCGAGCATCCGTTCCTGAAGCTCGGGCTCGAGGCGGCACGGCACGGTGAAGTCGGCGGTCCCGTCGTACTTCGTCTCGGTGTCGAACACCGCGCCGTCCCTCCGTCCGATCTCCAGCGGCGCTCCGCAGAACAGTTCTCCGCTGGAGGTCTCGATGATCGCGACGTCGATCTCGCGCCCGCGCACGAACGGCTCTATCAACACCCGGTCGTCGAAGCGCAGCGCTGCGGCGATCGCCTCCTGCAGTTCGCCCGGCGACGTGGCAACGCCGAGGCCGTAGCTGGATCCCGCGGTGACGGGCTTCACGACCAGGGGACCCGTGAACGGCGGCTGCCTTCGCCATGGCCTTGTCGTATCCGACGGCGTGCGCCGCGACTCTCGAGCCCACGTAAGGGATGCCGTGCACCTCGAGCAGCCCGGCCATCGCGCCGTCCTCGCCGGGGCTCCCGTGAATGACCGGGAACACGATGTCGGCCTGCCGCATGAGCCGAACCGCGGCAGCCAGATCGCCGACACGGGGGACCGCGTCGCCGCCGGATGCCGCCCAACTGCCGTCCGGATGGAGGGTCAGGCGGTCGACGCGGTGCCTGCGGCGCTCGAGTGCCGAGCCGACGGCATCCGCTGATGCCAGGCTCACGTCGTACTCCGGTCCCGTGCCGCCGCCGACAACGGCGACGCGCAGATTCGGCCGCGCTTCTCGTTCCGTCATGCTCGATCTGTTCCCTTCTCTTCTTCCTGCGGGTCCTCGGCTCCAGGTCGACGGGACTCGGTGCGGCGCGTGACACGCGCGCTCCGCACTCCGAGGTGCGTGAGGATCTCGTGCGGGATCGTCCCTGCCCACTCGGCCCACTCCGCGACACTCGGTTCACCTCTGCGCGAGTCGCCGATGAGCACGGCCTCGGCGCCCGGGCGGACGTCGGCCCCACCGGCATCCACCACGAACTGGTCCATCGAGATGCCGCCGACGATCCGGCAGCGCACGCCGTTGATGCTCACGGATGCTCGTTCGCCCGCACACCTCGGCAGTCCGTCCCCGTATCCGACGGGAATGAGCGCGAGCGTGGTGCCGTGCGGCAGCGAGCCGGTCCGGTCGTACCCGATGGTGCTGCCGGCCGCCGCTCGACGAACCGAGACGACGGGCGCGCGCAGCGTGATCGTGTCACACAACGAGCCCGAGGCGATGGGATCGATCCCGAACAGGCCGGCGCCGATTCGGCACATCGAGAACGCCGCATCGGGTAGCGCGAGCACGGCCGCTGTCGCGGCAAGGTGCAGGTCGGCGGGTCGGAGTCCCACCTCGAACGCGAGATCCGCCGCACGCCGGAACGCGGCGATCTCCCGCGCGTTCTGCGGGTCGTCCGGGTGCGCCGCGCAGGAGAGGTGACCCATCACGCCGACCACGGAGAGCAGGCCCGCTTGCTCGGCGCAGAGCGCGAGCGTGCACAGGCGGCGCCAGTCCGCCGGGGAACATCCGTCGCGCTGCATGCCGACGTCGACGTGCAGATGCAGGCGAGCCGGAACACCCGTTCGCTCGGTCGCGGTCATGAGGCGCGAGAGATGCTCGACACCGGGAACGGCCAGCTCGATTCCCCAGCGAACGGCCTCGTCGAAGTCGCTCGAGACCGGATTGAGCCAGCTCAGCAGGGGAGCGGTGACACCGTTCCTGCGCAGCGTCAGAGCCTCGCCGATGGTCGCGACGCCGATGCCGTCGGCTCCGGCGCGAAGGACCGCCTCGGCGATGTCGCCATGGCCGAAGGCGTCCGCCTTGAGCACGGCGAACAGCTTGCCCTTCACAACGTCGCGGAACTGCCGAACGTTCGCGGCAACGGCGTCCGGGTGCACGATCAGCTCCGCTTCCGTGCAGGTGCCGCGCGGCGCCGTGAGGGTCGTGCCCGTCTCGGTCGTCGCACTCACGACGCGGCGTCCGACAGCATGGGAGGACATTCGCCGTCATGTGTCTCCCGGAGCTCGAAGTGCCAGATTTCGTTGGAGTACGTCTGACAGAGCCCGTAGTCCGCACCGTGCCGGTGCAGCCAGTCGTCGGCATCCGTCGGTCCGATGTCGATGGCGTGGCCGGTCACGTGGTGCGACGCCTGCGGCGTGCTCACCCAGCGAAGCGCCTGCTGCAGACTGCCGTACTGGAGGACGGCGTCGTCGAGCAGCCGTTGCTGGTATGCCGCGCTGCGCCATCCGTTGGTCACCCGGATGTCGACGCCGTCCCGAGCAGCGTCCGAAGCAGCTTTCCGCGCGGCCGCGAGCAACGCGGGATCCAGGCGGGTGATCGCCGGCACGTCGGACCAGAGCGAGATGGACTCGCCGTCCGCGATGTATCCGTCGCCTATCCCTGGGCTCCAGGAAGACGACCGTTCGGCGACGACTTCAGTCGACGGCGCCGCGGACGACGAGTTCGCCACGGCGAATCGGATCGGCACGAGGACGACGGCGACCAGGACGGCCACGACGCCCAGGACGAACACCAGCGCGCGAAGTCGGCGTGTGGAACGTCGCGTGACTGGATGACTGTGCAGCATGCGTCAAGTCCAGGCGAACGGATGTTGCAGCGACGTCTTCGAATTCGCATACGGTCGCGATACGTTCAGCACCGTCTGCCCGACTCGGTATATGACCGATAATGCACATTATGTCAGTTCACGGATGATGGCCCCTCTCCCAGGCTCGTTCGTGCGCGGGCGCCGTAGCGGCCGAGTTATCCCCAGGCACGTGTTATCCCCAGATCCCGCTCCAGCGGTCCGGCCCGGGCCGTCAGCGAACACCATGAGTGGCATGTCAACCAGCACGACTCCCATCGTCAAGCTCTCGTCCACGGCGGAACTGATCGCGTTTCTGCCCGTTCTCGCCGGTGTGCCGGTCCGCAACAGCCTCGTCATCGCGCCGTTCGTCGGAAAGCACACGTCACGTGCGCTGCGCATCGGCACAGAGTCGGCGCCCTCCCCCGCCGGCGCGCGGTCCCTCGCTTCGCTCGCGCTCGGAACGCTCTCGAGGCTCGGCGACTGCGACAGCGTCTCGGTCGCGGTCTTCCGGGATGAGCCGTTCCACGAGGTCGGTCCGGTATGGCACGAAGCCTTGGGAGTCGTCCTCGAGTGGCTGCACCAGTCCGGTTACCACATCAAGGATGCCGCCATCGTCGCCGGCGACGGCTGGATGCCGCAGTTCGAAGGCAGCCTCGACGCGCCACGGCCGCTGTCGGAGATTCAGGAGCAGACCAAACAACTGCCGTACGACGATGGCCCGAACCCGGCGTACACGATTCCGGAGACCGACCCGGAACTCGCTCAGCGCGTCACCGCCGCCCTGCTCGACCGGCACCTCGACCGTTCGGAGCGCGACTCCTTCGGACGGCTGCGGCCGGTCGCTCCGCACGATCCGGTCGACCTACTCGAGACGGCTCTCGACGAGAAACCGGGCGACGCATCCGCTCTGACCCTGGCGCGACTCATCGACCAGATCGACTCCGAGGGTGCCGTCGACCGGACGGTGCTGCAGATCGCGTTCGGCCGGACAATCGGCGCGCAGTCGTGGCGCGGCACGCTCGCGTTGCGAGCGGCCGCGGCGAAGGCGGGGTGCGAGCCGAACGACCTGCTGATGGAACGGCATGAGCGCGACGCCGACAGGCCGAGCGACGAGCGACTGGGCCGCCTCCTGACGGGGCAGTCCCGAGAGACGCCGTCGCTCGAGCGGCTGCGCGCCGGTGCTGTCCTCCTCGGGCGTGCGGCCGCACATGCGCCGCTTCCCGAACGAGCGTGGGTCATGTGTGCGTTTGCGTGGGTGCAGTGGGCGCTGGGTCTCTCGGGCGCGGCCCACGAGACGATCATCGCGACCCGTCGGCTCGTTCCGCGCAACTCGCTTGCGCCCGTCTATCACACCGTGTTCGAGCATCTGACACCCGATTGGATCTTCACGACGTACCGGCCCAATCGCGCAGCACGGCGGCGAGCGAGCAAGGGTTCCAGGTGACCGTCGATCAGCGCTCGAACGACAGGAGCGCGCGCTGCAACGGCACGCTGAGCCCTGGCGGTACCTGCACTTCCACTCCGAGCGCCTGGATGGCGCGGCTGAAGTAGTTGCGCGCCGCAGCGGCGAGCGTGATGTCGACGATCTCCCGATCGGTGAACCCGAGTTGACGCAGGCGCTCAGTATCGGCATCCGTCATCGATGCCGAGTCTCCGCTGATCCGTTCCGCGTACTCCATCATCGCCACCTCCGCCTCGCTGAGACCGGCCTCGTGGTAGTCGCCGGCGATCGGCTCGAGTTCGGCCTCGTCCATCACCTTCAGAGTCTTGCGGCCGTGTGCGAGACGGCAGTGCGAGGATCGCACGCCCTTCGCGGCGGCGAGCGTGACGAGTTCGTATCGCCGCATGCCGAGTTGCGCGACGATCGCCTTCATGAGCTGTTCCCAGGCCAGGTACGCCTCGGGGTTCACGCTCATCACCCGGGTGTACTCGGCGACGTAGCCGAGGTCGTTCAGATCCTTCGAGTAGATCTCGGCGACCGTTCCGCTCGCCTCTGCTGGGTCCGTGGTCTCGATGATGGACATGATGCCTCCTTCGCTGCAGGCGCCTTCATGCTCCCACCGCACTCGTCCCGCCGCCACAGTGCTCCGTCGGGCGGCCCCTCTCTCCCAGCGAGCAGGAACGCGTAGAGTCCCGGATGTCTTCCAGCTCGAGAACCGACGGGATCCGGATGAACGCTGACGCACCGGCAGAGACCGCATCCCGCTCCCCTGGCGCGTTCGTGATCGTCGCCCCGCTCGAGACAGTGCGAACCGGATCCGAGTTCCGCACAGACTCCTGGCCGCTGCACGTCACGCTCGTCCCGCCGTTCACGACGCCGGCACCGATAGAGAAAGTAGCTGGGCTCATGGAGTCGGTGTGCCTGGGCTTTCGAGCCTTGAACGTCCGCGCCGCCCGACGCGAACTCTTCGGGCGACACCGCGACGTGCCCGTCATCACGCTCGACCGGGACGATGCACTGCGCCTGTTGCACACCGCGCTCCTGGATGCGATCGAGCCGGTCGCTCAGGAGCACCCGGACCGCCAGGTGCGCGACGACTACCGGCCGCACGTCAGCGTGCAACGCGACCGCGCCATCGCGCCTGGCGAACCGGTCATGATCGACAGGGTCGCGCTCGTCGACCGCCGTCCGGACGGCCGGTCCGGTCTCCGTAGGGTCGTGGTCCTCGTGCCGCTAGCGCGCTGACCGCCGCGAGCGCCACCGAGCTGCCGTCGCTATCCGCCGGTCGTGCTCCCTGTGGAGAAACCCGATTCGACGAGCGCAGTCAGTCGGTCGACGGCATCCTTTCCCGTCGCGTCCTCCGCCGCGATCTCCACCGTCGCACCCTGGGTCAGCCCGAGCGAGAGGATGCTCAGCAGGCTGCGGGCGTCTTTGCCGTTCACCGTCACCCTCTGCCCCAGGCTCGCAGCGAGCTTGACGAACTCCGCCGCCGGGCGCGCGTGCAGACCGTCCGGATTGATCAGCGTTGCCGTGCGAACATATCCCCGAATCGCCGGAACAGCACCCGTCGGAGGCATGGATGCAGCGGCCGCCCGTGCGACATCCTGCAACCCCTCCCCCGTCTGTGACGACACCGCGGCGGCCACGGCGCCCTCGACGAGCGGCCCCTGCGCCACGACGGCGCGATCCGACCAGTCCGGTCCGAGCAGGTCGATCGCCGCCTCCGCGCTCAGCACGGCGGAGCCCAGGTCGGACAGCACCACGACACCGGCGCCGCCATCGGCGTCACGAATCGCCGTCATCACGCGCTCGACATCCGTCCCGAGTCGCCCGTCCGCCGTGCCCCCTGCGGCGATCACGGTCACATCCGGCCCCATCTCGGCAGCGAGGTCGACAACGCCCCGCGCGATGAGGTCGCTGTGCGAGACGATGACCATCCCGACCAGAGGCCGGGCGGAAACGGCGTTCATGACGCGGCTTCCGCGGCGGCCCTCAGGATGATCGCGCTCGATGCCGCGCCCGGGTCCCGGTGGCCGATCGCCCGCTCCCCCAGGTAGCTCGCTCTCCCCTTGTGCGGGAGCAGCTCGTCCGTGGATTCCGCCCCCTCGTTCGCGCCGTCTGCGGCTGCCGCCAGCACGGCGGCGGCGTCCGCTCCCGAAGCCGCCGCGTCACGTGCCGACCGTGCGGCGCGTGCCCAGGCATCCACCATCGTCTTGTCCCCAGGGACCGCATGCCCCCGCTCCTCGATGCCGCCGAGCGCCGCCTCGAGGAGGTCCACGACGTCAGACGCGCCGAGCTCGCTGCGCCCGGAGACCGCGTCGGACGCGCGGAGGAACGCTGTCCCGTACAACGGCCCCGCCGCTCCCCCGACGGACGAGATGAGTTTCATCGCCGCGGTACGCAGCACGTCCGACGGAGCCGCGTCGCCGGCGAGGTCGTCGAGCGAAGCGCGCACGGCGACGAACCCGCGGTTCATGTTCTCGCCGTGGTCGCCGTCGCCGATGGCCCGGTCCAGCTCGTTGAGCTCACTCGCTCGCTCACCGATCACGTCGGCTGCGCCCACCAGCCACTTCCTCGCCCATGCCGTGTCAAGAATCATGTCGTCCTCACCCGTTCCGTCCGCAAAGCTCACTCACCGCGTGAACCTAGACAATCCTGTTCACCTTGTGCTCAAACCCCCCAGCTCAGCGCCGCCGTGCGCACCGGCGCGTCCCAGAGGTCGAGCAGTTCCTCGTCCGCCGTGAGCAAGGTCACCGAGAACCCTGCCATGTCGAGCGACGTGACGTACGAGCCGACGAGCGACCGCGCGATCCCCACGCCGGCGGCATCCAGCCTCTCGGCGACCCGCCGGAACACCAGGTAGAGCTCCGCGACCGGGGTCGCTCCCATGCCGTTGACGAGCACGATCATCCGCTCCCCCGGCTTCCTGGACAGGTCGTCCAGAACCGCATCAAGCACGCGATCGGTGAGTTCATCCGCCGAGGCCATCGGTACGCGAGCGCGACCGCGCTCTCCGTGGATGCCGATTCCGAACTCGATCTCGTCGGCACCGAGCTCGAAGCTCTGCTTGCCGGAGTGCGGAACGGTCGGCGCGCCGATCGCCACCCCCATCGAGCGAACGGATGCCACCAGTCGCGTCGCCAGCGTCTCGAGCTCGTCGATTCCGTCGCCGCGCTCCGCGGCCGCGCCGACGATCTTCTCGATCAGCAGAGTGCCGGCCACGCCACGCCGCCCCGCCGTGAACTCCGAGTTCTGCACCGCAACGTCGTCATCGATCACGACGGTGCGCACCAGGATTCCCTCCGCCGCGGCGAACTCCGCCGCCGTCTCGAAGTTGAGCACGTCGCCCGTGTAGTTCTTCACCAGGTAAAGCACGCCGGCGCCCTGATCGACGGCGCGCGTTGCGGCCAGGATCGGGTCCGGCGTCGGTGACGTGAACACCTCGCCGGGCACGGCGGCATCCAGCATCCCTCGGCCGACGAACCCGGTGTGCAGCGGCTCGTGGCCACTTCCGCCACCCGACACGATGCCCACCTTGCCTGGCACGAGCTGCGAACGCACGACGAACGTCGGAGCAGTGCTCACCCGCACGAGATCCCCGTGTGCGCGCGCGAAACCCGCCAGCGATTCCGCCACGAACGACCGAGGATCGTTCACCAGCTTCTTCATGCTCGGCCTCCGCGGTCGGCAGGCACCGCTATCGCGACGCCGCGATCCATTCCTCGAGCTTCGCCGCCGCAGCGCCCGAATCGATCGCGTTCGCCGCGACGCGCAGCTTCTCCGCGAATCGTCCGAGGATGCTGCGCTGCCCGCTGGCCGGGTCGGATGCCAGTTCGAACGAGACCAGACCGGCGGCCGCGTTGAGCAGCACGATGTCGCGCACCGGGCCGGACTGCCCCGCCAAGACCGCGCGCACCACCTCGGCGTTGTGCGCGGCGTCCCCGCCCTTCAGGTCCTCGATGTCGGCGCGAGGGATGCCGAGCTCCCGCGGATCGATGTCGTGCTCCGTCACGAGGCCGCGGGAGATCTCCCAGACGTGGCTGTGGCCGGTCGTGGAGAGCTCGTCGAGCCCGTCGTCCCCGCGGAACACGAGCGCGGTCGCCCCACGCGTCTGGAACACGCCGACGATGAGCGGAACCCTGTCCAGCTGCGCGACTCCTACGGCGGATGCCTCCGGCCGTGCCGGGTTGATCAGCGGACCGAGGATGTTGAAGACGGTAGGGATTCCCAACTCGCGACGCACGGCCGCCGCGTTCCCGTACCCGGGGTGGAACAGCGAGGCGAACGCGAAGGTGATGCCGGCACGCTCGAAGACGTCGGCGACACGGTCGGCGGGCAGAGCCAGGTCGAGCCCGAGCGCTGACAGCACATCAGAGGAACCCGATTGCGAGCTCGCGGCCCGGTTGCCGTGCTTGATCACCGGAACTCCGGATGCGGCGGCGACGATCGAAGCCGTGGTCGACACGTTCACCGTGCCGTACCGGTCACCGCCCGTTCCGACGATGTCGAGCGCCATCGGATCCAACGGCAGCGGCACAGCGTGCTCCAGGATCGCGTCGCGGAACCCGACTATCTCGTCGACGGTCTCCCCCTTGGTGCGCAGGGCGACCAGGAATCCGGCGAGCTGGGCATCCGTCGCCTCGCCCGTCATGACCTGTTCCATCGCCCAGGCCGCGTCGGCAACGCTGAGATGTTCACCCTCGAGCACGGTCGAGATGATCGTCGGCCAGGTCCGGGTTTCCGCCATACAGGCGATATTAGGGGATCGCAATCCGCCCCATTAGGCGGGCGATTGCGAAAACCGGCCCCCGAAATCGGCCATAATGGGAACCGTGACGAGCACCTCGATTTCTCCATCGGTTACGGCGCCGACGATCAACCGCCCCAACGTGGTGGCCGTCGGAACCATCGTCTGGCTGGGCAGCGAGGTGATGTTCTTCGCGGGCCTCTTCGCGATCTACTTCACGCTGCGCTCGACGTCGCCGCAGCTGTGGGCCGCCGAGACGCCCCACCTCAACGTTCCCTACGCCCTGACGAACACGCTCATCCTGGTCGCCAGTTCGTTCACCTGCCAGTTCGGAGTCTTCGCAGCAGAGCGCTTCCAGGCTCGCGCCACCGGCCCGAGCCCGCGTCACTGGGGCATGGCGGAGTGGTTCACGCTCAGCTACGCACTCGGCGCCATCTTCGTCGCCGGCCAGGTCGTCGAGTACGCCGGCCTCATCAGCGAGGGCGTGTCGATCGACGCCAACGCCTACGGCTCGGCCTTCTACCTCACAACGGGCTTCCACGCCCTACACGTCACCGGTGGTCTCATCGCGATGCTGTTCGTGATCGGCCGCGCGTTCTCGGTGCGGAGGTTCGGAGACAAGGAGGCGACCAGCTCCATCGTCGTCTCGTACTACTGGCACTTCGTCGACGTCGTCTGGATCGGGCTCTTCCTGGTCATCTACGTCCTCAAATAGAGATCAGGAGCAGGGCACCTCAATGCGGGAGACAACGCAAAAGACCGCTCGCAAGCGCAAGGGCGCACGCCGGCATCCGCTTGCCACTGTCGCACTCATCGCGATCGGGCTGGGCCTGACCGGTGGAGCGTACGCCGCGTTCAACGCGACGGGCTCGAGCGCGGACGCCACG
Organism: Humibacter sp.; assembly: GCF_051954055.1. Lineage (NCBI taxonomy): Bacteria > Bacillati > Actinomycetota > Actinomycetes > Micrococcales > Microbacteriaceae > Humibacter > Humibacter sp. Next base: position 32,148 of record NZ_JBQCIE010000146.1, read on the forward strand.
GCATCCAGCCAGAGCGACATCGACGCGGGCAAGAGGCTGTTCCAGGCCAACTGCGCCAGCTGCCACGGCCTCGAAGCACAGGGTACGAGCGACGCCCCGAGCCTGATCGGCGTCGGCGCGGCCGCCGTCGACTTCCAGGTGGGCACCGGCCGCATGCCCATGGCCATGCAGGGACCGCAGGCCGAGGAGAAGCCGCCGCAGTTCGACCAGCACCAGATCGACCAGCTCGCCGCGTACGTGGCGTCGCTGGCCCCCGGCCCCGGCATCCCCGGATCTGACATCACCGATCCGAACGGCGACGCGGCGAAGGGTGCCCAGCTGTTCCGCGTGAACTGCGCCATGTGCCACAACGTCGCCGGCGCCGGCGGCGCCCTCACCGAGGGCAAGTACGCTCCCCCGCTCCGTGGAGTCTCTCCGACGCACATCTACGAGGCGATGGTGACCGGCCCGCAGAACATGCCCGTCTTCAACGACCGGAACATCACGCCGGAGGGCAAGAAGGACATCATCACCTACCTGCAATTCATCCAGAACAACCCCTCCCCCGGCGGTTTCGAACTCGGATCGCTCGGCCCGGTGGCCGAGGGCCTGTTCATCTGGATCTTCGGCCTCGGTTCGATCGTCGCTCTGACGGTCTGGATCACGGCGAAGTCGAACTGATGCGCGCGCGGTTCGTAGACGAGCGCAAGAAGGAGAGCAATGGCACTGGACGATAACGGCGGCACGGAGATCACGCCCGCCGCCTCGTCGGCCGTCGACCACCGTCCCGGCGACCCGGGAACGGCCGTCATCGTGCAGGACGCCGTGGAGAATCCCGGCTTCTCGCCGCACCGCGCGAGGATCACCGACAAGGACCCGCGCAAGCAGCGTCGCGCGGAGCGGACGATCTACACGCTCTTCTACGTGTCCATCGTGGGAAGCATCTGGGCGATCGCCGCCTACATCGCCTTCCCGATCGAGTCCGGCAAGATCTCCGACGTGCGCTTCAGCACGCTGGCCATCGGCCTCGGCATGGCGCTCGCGCTTCTCGCGATCGGCTTCGGCGCAGTGCACTGGGCCAAGGCGCTCATGGTCGACAAGGAGGGCATCGACCTCCGGCACCCGGTCCACGGCTCGGTCGAGACGCGGGAACGGGCAGTCGAGATCTTCAAGGAGGCCGACGCCGAGTCCGGCTTCGGCCGTCGCACCCTGATCCGCAACTCGTTGATCGGCGCACTCGTCGCGTTCCCGCTCCCGGCCATCGTGCTGTTCCGCGGCCTCGGCCCGATGAACCAAGACCCGGTGCAGCTGCTCTCCCACACCATGTGGAAGAAGGGGATGCGGCTCACGCGCGACCCCTCCGGCACGCCTATCAAGGCATCCGATGTCACCATCGGATCCGTGTTCCACGTCATGCCCGAGGGCATCAATGACAAGGAGAATGCGCTCGACGAGAAGGCCAAGGCCGCGGTGCTGCTGATGCGCCTCGACCCGAAGGACCTTCACCCGACGCACGGCCGCGCCGGCTGGGCGTACGACGGCATCGTGGCGTACTCCAAGATCTGCACCCACGTCGGATGCCCGGTGGCCCTGTACGAACAGCAGACGCACCACCTGCTGTGCCCCTGCCACCAGTCGCAGTTCGACATCACCCACGAGGCGCGTGTCATCTTCGGCCCGGCGAGCCGTCCGTTGCCTCAGCTGCCGATCGAAGTGGATGCCGACGGATACCTCGTCGCGCAGAGCGATTTCCACGAGCCCGTCGGCCCGAGTTTCTGGGAGCGTCATTGACCACCACGACCGCCGCTGAAACCACGGCCCCTAAGCGCAGCTTCACCGCATCCGCCTCGAACTACATCGACGAGCGCACCGGCATCTCCGCGGTCGTCAAGGAGTTCGGCCGCAAGATCTTCCCCGACCACTGGTCGTTCCTGCTCGGCGAGATCGCGCTGTACAGCTTCGTCGTCATCCTGATCACCGGAACGTTCCTGACGTTCTTCTTCCAGGCCTCGCAGGCCGACGTGATCTACCACGGCTCCTGGGTACCCCTGAAGGGCATCCAGATGTCGGCCGCCATGAACTCCACGCTGAACATCTCGTTCGACGTGCGCGGCGGCCTCCTCGTTCGCCAGATCCACCACTGGGCGGCGCTGCTGTTCGTGGCCTCCATCGGCCTGCACATGCTGCGCATCTTCTTCACCGGCGCGTTCCGCAAGCCGCGTGAGCTCAACTGGGTGATCGGCTTCACACTGTTCGTCCTCGCCATGGCAGAGGGCTTCACCGGCTACTCGCTCCCCGACGACCTGCTCTCCGGCAACGGCCTCCGCATCATCTCGGGCCTCATCCAGGGCATCCCGGTGATCGGCACGTGGCTGAACTTCCTCATCTTCGGCGGGGAGTTCCCCGGAACCTCGATCGTCGGACGCCTCTATACGCTGCACATCCTGTTGCTACCCGCTCTGGTCGTAGCGTTCATCGCGCTTCACCTCGTGTTCATCGTGGTGCACAAGCACACCCAGTACGCGGGGCCGGGCCGCACGCAGCAGAACGTCGCGGGCTACCCCATCCTCCCGGTGTACGCGGCGAAGGCCGGCGGGTTCTTCTTCATCGTGTTCGGAGTGCTCGCCCTGATGGCGTCCCTGTTCACGATCAACCCGATCTGGCTCTACGGTCCATACGACCCGTCACCGATCTCCGCCGGTACCCAGCCGGACTGGTACATCGGCTTCGCCGACGGCATGCTGCGTCTGATGCCATCGCACTGGGAGTTCGTCTGGCTGAATCACACCTGGTCGCTGAACGTGTTCATACCCGTCGTCATCCTCCTGGTGTTCCTCGTTCTCGTCGCGATCTACCCGTTCATCGAGGCGTGGGTCACCGGTGACAAGCGCGAGCACCACATCCTCGACCGTCCCCGCAACCAGGCGACGCGCACGGCGATCGGTGCTGCAGGTGTCACGTTCTACGCCGTCATGTGGGCGGCGGCGAGCTCCGACATCATCGCTACGCACTTCAAGCTCACGATGGAAGGCGTCATCTACTCACTTCAGGTCACGCTGATCGTCGGGCCGATCATCGCCTACTTCGTCACGAAGCGCATCTGCCTTGCCCTGCAGAAGAAGGACCGTTCCATCGCGCTGCACGGCTACGAATCCGGCCGCATCGTCAAGCTGCCGGGCGGTGAGTTCATCGAGGTGCACCAGCCGCTCGACGAGTACGAGCGGTGGCGCCTGATCAGCTATGACACGTACCAGCCCCTCATGCTGCGTCCCAACTCGCGCGGCAAGATCACGGCGGCTGCGCGCCTCCGTGCGGGGATGACCCGCTGGTTCTTCGAGGACCGCCTCGAGCCGGTCACGAAGAACGAGCTCGAGTCCGGGCACGGTCACCACTGACGCGGTAGCGAATCCCACCTCGATCGGGCACCGATGTCACTCACGACGCTGTCGGAGTGGCTTCGGTGCCCGATCTGTTTCCGCCTGCTCTCCCCGTTGCCGCCGCTCGTCCTCGGCTGCGAGAACGGCCATCGCTTCGACGTGAACAAGCGCGGCTACGTGAGCATGCTGGCATCCCAGCCGCGTATCGCCGGCGACACCCCGCAGATGCTGGACGCCCGCGCCGACCTGCTGGGCAGCGGCGCCTACGACCCTGTCGCACGCGTCGTCACGGAGAACGTGCTCGCTCCTGGTGCCCGTCGGCTCCTGGACGCTGGGTGCGGCACGGGGCACTACGCGGCGAGGATCCTGGCGCACTCCCCGATGAGTGTGCTCGCCACCGATATCGCCTCCGAAGCCGTGCGACGGTCCGTCAAGCACCTCGGACGCGAACACGCGGACGGTCTCGTCGCGGACACGTGGCGTCCGCTCCCGATCCGGGATCACGCAGCGGACGCGATCATCAACGTGTTCGCCCCGCGCAACGCCGGCGAGTTCAGACGCATCCTCGCGCCAGATGGATGCCTGGTCGTCGCGACTCCCCGGCAGGATCACCTGATCGAGCTGCGAAACGCCATGCCGATGCTCGACGTGCCCGCGGACAAGGCGCAGCGCGTCACGGAGGAGTTCACGGAGCACTTCGTCCCCCAACAACTCACGCCCGTTCGCTACACCCTCGCGGTGACGCGGGAGACGGCCATCGCACTGCGCATGATGGGACCGTCTGGCCACCACGGCGGCGAGCAGCCGCCCGTCGCGCTGCCGCGCGAGGTCACGGTGGCGGTCGACGTGCTGCGCTTCCGCCCTCGCCCGTCCTGACCGAGGATCCCTGTCCCCCACACCCTCCGCGCATGAGAAACGGCCTCCGGAAGACCCTGACGGAACTTCCCGGAGGCCGCTCTACAAGCGCTCAGCGCGGCGTCAGCGGGCGAAGTAGCCCCGGTAGTACTCGTACACCCAGCCGACCAGGCTGACGGCTGCGAGAGCGCCGCCGATCGGCACGATCCACCAACCGACGGCGATGCCGAGTGCACCGATCGCAGCCGAGAGACCGAGCATGAACGGCCACCAGCTCCAGGGGCTGAAGTGCCCAAGCTCGGGGTCGCCGTCGTCGATGTTCGCGTCCAGGCGGTCCTCGGGCAGCTCTACGCCGTTCTGCGTGGCGTGGGTGCGCTGGAGGAAGAACGCGATGAAGACACCCAGGATCCCCGTCAGGGTCAGGGCCACGGTCCCGACCGGCTCGAGCTCATGGTTCGGGTAGTAGTACCACGACCACACCGTGTAGACGATCGCCATCAGGAAGAAGAAGGCGGCGATGATCCAGAAGACTGTCGCACTGGTACGCATGTCACTTCACCTTTGCATCTGACGCGTCGAGAACCGCGGTGTCCGGGGCATCCTTACCCGGTCCGATTCCGATCGGAAGACCCACCTCCGGATGGTTCAGGTCGAAGGCCGGGGACTCGCTGCGGATGCGCGGAATCGACGTGAAGTTGTGCCGCGGTGGCGGGCAACTCGTCGCCCACTCCAACGAGCGGCCATACCCCCACGGGTCGTTAACCGTCACCTTCGCTCCGTAACGCGCCGTGATGTACACGTTCAGGAAGAACGGGATCATCGAGATCGCCAGGATGCCCGCCCCGATCGTCGACACCTGGTTCATCCAGGTGAAGCCGTCCTGCGGGAGGTAGCTGTAGTACCGGCGCGGCATGCCGACGACGCCGAGCCAGTGCTGGATGAGGAACGTGGTGTGGAAGCCGATGAACAGCAACCAGAAGTGCCACTTGCCCAGCCGATCGTTCAGCATCTTGCCTGTCCACTTCGGCCACCAGAAGTAGAAGCCGGAGAACATCGCGAAGACGACGGTGCCGAACACCACGTAGTGGAAGTGCGCGACGACGAAGTACGAGTCGGAGACGTGGAAGTCCAGCGGCGGCGAGGCGAGGATCACACCGGTGAGGCCGCCGAACGTGAACGTCACGAGGAAGCCGATCGCCCATAACATCGGCGACTCGAACGTCAACGAGCCCCGGAACATCGTGCCTATCCAGTTGAAGATCTTCACGCCGGTGGGCACCGCGATGAACATCGTCATCAGGGAGAAGAACGGCAGCAGCACCATCCCGGTGACGTACATGTGGTGCGCCCACACGCTCACCGACAGCGCGGCGATCGCGATCGTGGCGTACACCAGCGTCTTGTAGCCGAACACGGGTTTTCGGCTGAAGACAGGGAACACCTCTGTGACGATGCCGAAGAACGGCAGCGCGATGATGTACACCTCGGGATGCCCGAAGAACCAGAACAGGTGCTGCCACAGGATGGCGCCACCATTCGCGGCGTCGAAGACGTGCGCACCGAGCACACGGTCGGCGGCGGCGGCCAGGATCGCGGCCGCCAGGACCGGGAACGCCATCAGCACCAGGATCGAGGTGACGAGCGCGTTCCAGGTGAAGATCGGCATCCGGAACATGGTCATGCCGGGCGCACGAAGCGTGATGACGGTCGTGATGAAGTTCACGGCACCCAGAATCGTTCCGAAACCGGACACCGCCAGGCCCAGGAACCACATGTTCCCACCCAACCCTGGCGAGAACGTCGCGGACGAGAGCGGCTCGTACGCGAACCATCCGAACGAGGCAGCGCCCTGCGGGGTCAGGAAGCCGCCCACCGCGATCAGCGAACCGAAGTTGTAGAGCCAGTACGCCAGCGCGTTCAGACGCGGGAACGCCACGTCGGGCGCACCGATCTGGAGCGGCATGATCACGTTCGTGAACCCGGCGAACAGCGGGGTCGCGAACATCAGCAGCATGATCGTGCCGTGCATCGTGAACAGCTGGTTGTACTGCTCACGCGTCTGCACGACTTGCAGACCGGGCTCGAAGAGCTGAGCTCGGATGATCAGCGCCATCACGCCGCCGATGCAGAAGTACACGAACGACGTGACCAGGTACATGTACCCGATCGTCTTGTGGTCGGTGGACGTGATCCAGTTGACCAGGATGTTGCCCTTGCGGTGGATCTTGGTCGCGCCGAGGATCTGAACGGATGGCGTGGCCGCCGCCGGGGCCGGTGCTGTAGTCGTACTCATTACTCGCCGATGCCTTAGTCGTTGTTCTTCGGGGCGCCCGTTCCGGGCTGGTTCAGGTTGCGGTCGTCGTTGGAGCCGAGGCTACCGGTGTAGCCGCGGTCCCTGAGGTCTTGGATGTGCTGCAGGTACTCGGACTCGGAGACCACCTTGACCTGGAAGAGCATCGCCGAGTGGTACTCGCCGCAGAGCTCGGCGCACTTGCCCTGGTACGTGCCCTCGCGGGTCGGCTCGAAGTACATGTAGTTCGTGTGGCCCGGCATGACGTCCTTCTTGTAGAGGAACGCCGGAACCCAGAACGAGTGGATGACGTCGCGCGAGTTGAGCTTGATCGTGATCTTCTTGTCGACCGGCAGGTAGAGCGTCGGGAGCTGTGCCTCGACCACTGAGCCGGCGGGAACGTCGGCCTTGTCGTTCGGCTGCGCCTGGATACCCGGGTCGTAGACGTCGTTCGAGAGGTAGTTGAAGTCCCACGACCACTGCTTCGCGTAGACCTGGATCGTCAGGTCGGGGTGGGCATACGGCTTCTCGATCGCGTCCTGGTCGCGAGTGGTGAAGGCGAAGAAGCCGAGGATCAGGACGAGCGGCACGATCGTGTAGAAGATCTCGATCGGCATGTTGTAGCGCAGCTGCACGGGAAGGCCGGTCTGACCCTTGCGACGCCGGTACACGATGACGCACCAGATGATCAGGCCCCACACGACGAGGCCGACCAGGAGCAGCACGATCCACGAGGTGACCCACAGGCCGGAGACGCGCTCCGTGTGGTTGGTGACCGGGGTCTTGCCGTTGAATCCGGGTAGGAATCCGTTCAACTGGGACTGCGTGCAGCCGGCCAAGACCAGCGCGACCATTGCTGCGATCGGAACTGCAGCCCATCGGAAACGGCGATTGTGACGCACCGGTGACCTTTCGAGTGATTCGTGGGCGCAGCGGCATTCGCTGCTGCGATGACCATTGCCTAGCCTATCGCCATCGCGGCGGCCTTCGCGTGCCGGACGCACCCTGCGCCCGGCCGCGAGCATGCTTCCGGGATGCGAAAAGGACCGGCTGATCGGCCGGTCCTTTTCGTCAGTGATATGTCAGTTGGCGCCTAGTGGAAGCTGTCGCCGCAGGCGCAGCTCCCGCTCGCGTTGGGGTTGTCGATGGTGAAGCCCTGCTTCTGGATCGTGTCCTCGAAATCGATCGTCGCCCCGTCGAGGTACGGCGCGCTCATCTTGTCGACGATGACCTCGACTCCGTCGAAATCGACGGTGGCGTCGCCGTCCATGAAGCGCTCGTCGAAGTACAGCTGGTAGATCAGCCCGGAGCATCCACCGGGCTGGACGGCCAGACGCAGCCGCAGATCGTCGCGGCCCTCCTGGTTCAGGAGGCTGCGCACCTTATCGGCGGCGGCATCCGTCAGGAGCACACCGTGCGCCTTGGACTCGGTCGCCGTGCCGGCGCCGGTGAGAGTGGTCTCGCTCATCGAGTGCCTCATCCCTTCGTACGTTCTCTTGCCTGGCCCCAGTGTAGGTCAGGCGCCTGAACGGCGGGCGTCAGCCCCGCCTGTTCAGCCGGGCCAGCAGCAGGGCCTCGGTGAGGATGGCCCGGCGGAAGACCCCGAGGTGCAGCGACTCGTTGGGACTGTGAGCCCTGGTGTCGGGATCCTCGACGCCGGTGACCAGGATCTGGGCATCCGGGAACTCGCGAACGAGGTCGGCGATGAACGGGATGCTGCCTCCGATGCCGGTCTCGACGGGTTCAGCGCCCCAGGCGTCCCTCATCGCGGCCTTCGCCTCCCGGGCCGCCCAGCCGCTCGTGTCGACGAGGAACGGGTCGCCGAGGTCGACGTCGTCGATCTCCAGGTGCGCTCCGAACGGCACGTTGGCTCGCAGGTGGCGTTCGAGCGCGTCGAACGCATCGCGGGCACGCTGCCCCGGCGCGACCCGAGCGCTGATGCGCACCGCGACGGAGGGCAGCAGCGTGTTGGATGCGTTCGCCACGCTGGGCGCGTCGATTCCGGTCACGGTGATGGTCGGCTGGTTCCAGAGCCGGGACAGCACGGGACCGCGCCCGATCAGCGAGACCCCGTCGAGCACTGCCGCGTCTTCGCGCAGCTGCTCCTCCGAGAACTCGGGCACATCGGCGTCATGGGAGGTCATGCCCTGCACCGCGACCGACCCATCGTCGTCGTGCAGCGTCGCCAGCAGCCTGACGAGCGGGATCATCGCGTCGGGCACTCCCCCGCCGTACATCCCGGAGTGGGACGCGTGCTCGAGGGTGGAGACGGTGAGCCGGAACGTGACGTTGCCACGCAGTCCGACGGTCAGCGCGGGCACGTCGACGCTCCAGTTGTCCGAGTCGGCGACGATGATCGCGTCGGCGGCGAGGGCATCCTTGTTCTGCGCGAGGAAGTTCGCGAACGAGCGCGACCCGAACTCCTCCTCGCCCTCGATGAAGACGGCGAGTCCGAGGTCGAACTCGTCTCCGACCGTTTCGGTCAGCGCCCTGATCGCGGCGACGTGCGCCATCACACCGGCCTTGTCGTCGGCGGCACCCCGGGCGTAGAGCCTGTCGCCGCGCACGGTGGGCTCGAACGGCGAGGTCTGCCAGTCCTCGTCCTTGCCGGGCGGCTGGACGTCGTGGTGGGCGTACAGAAGGACTGTCGGGGCGCCGCCGCGCGCGGCCCTGCGTGCGATGACGGCGGGCTGTCCCTGCTCGGCGTCGGCCCCGCCCTCACCGATCGGTGCGCGGGCGATCGCGACGCTCTCGAAGACGTGCAGGTCGCGCAGGAGGCGGGCGACGGCATCCGCGCTGCGTTCGACGTTCTTCGGATCGAACGCCGACCAGGAGACCGATGGGATGCGCACGAGGTCCGTGAGGTCGGCGACGGCGTGCGGCATCCCCGCCTGTACGGCGTCGTCGAGTGCTGTCGTGAGATCGTCCCGTGGCTGATCGGCTTCGTTCATGCGGGTAATCTTAATCTGACGACTATCGAGGACTTTCCGTGGCCAAAAGAGCAGAACCCACCGTCCCCGCTGCCGAATCCGAGACGAATCCGACGACCGGCAAGGGACACGCGACGCCGAGCCGTGCCGAGCGCGAAGCCGCGCGCAAGCGCCCGCTCGTGCCGGCCGACCGCAAGGCGGCGGCCAAAGACGCGCGTGTCAAGAACGCAGAAGCGCGTGAACGCGCACGGCTCGGCATGGCGTCCGGCGACGAGCGCTACCTGACGCAGCGCGACCGCGGTCCGCAGCGCCGGTTCGTTCGCGACTACGTCGACGCCCGCTACACCGTCGCCGAGTTCCTCATGCCGGTGATGCTCGTCATCATCGTGTTCACGTTCGTGCCGGTGCAGGCTCTTCAGTACTACGGCATCTTCGTGCTGTGGGGGTTCTTCGCGATCGCCGTGATCGACTCGGCCATCATGACCTTCACCATGAAGCGCCGGCTGCGGGACAAGTTCGGCACTCTCGAGCGGGGGCTCACCTGGTACGCCGTCATGCGCGCCCTGCAGTTCCGCATGATCCGCATCCCGAAGCCGCAGGTGAAGCGCGGCCACTTCCCCGCATAGCCCGCGCGATGACGATCACCGCAGCGGCGGACGGCTCAGCTCTGGGTAATCCCGGCCCCGCCGGCTGGGCCTGGTACGTGGACGACTCGACCTGGGCCGCGGGAGGCTGGCCGCACGGCACCAACAACCAGGGCGAGCTGATGGCGGTGATCGACCTGCTGGAGTCGACGGCCGGCGAGCCGGACGACCTGCGCATCCTGTGCGACAGCCAGTACGTGATCAACGCGGTCACCAAGTGGTTGCCCGGCTGGAAGCGGAAGGGCTGGCGCAAGGCCGACGGCTCCCCTGTGCAGAACCTTGACCTTCTGAAGCGGCTCGACGCGGCGCTGGTCGGACGCAGCTACGCGTTCGAGTGGGTGCGCGGTCACACCGGGCACGAGCTCAACGAGGCGGCGGACACCCGGGCACGCGCCGTCGCCACCTCGTACCAGAACGGGTCCCCCGTCGACGCGGGACCCGGTTGGCGTGCTGTCGCCGTCGTGGCGGAATCCGCAGCGAGCAACGGGCCGGCGGAAGCCGCGGCGCCGGCACCGCAGCTCGCCCTGTTCGACGACCTTGTCGAAGAGCCCGACGAGGATGTCGTGCTGCGCCAGGAACGGGCCCTGCTCACCTCACGCGTGCGCGACGACGTCGCAGAGCTCGGCGTGCTTCTGCACCCGGAGTTCCTCGAGGTCGGACGCTCCGGCCGGATGTGGAGCAGGGATGACGTGTCCCTCTCCCCCGCCGGCGACGACGCCCGGATCGTCGACGTCATCTCGGTGGACCGCGTGTCACCCGACGCGATGCTGCTCGTCTTCCGCACGGAGGATGCCGCGGGCTCCGCCCTGCGCAGCTCGCTCTGGGTGCGCGACGGCGGACGCTGGCGGCTTAGGTTCCACCAGGGCACGCCGGCCGAGTGATCGCCGATCAGACTGCGGACAGCCGCTCGAGGCCGCGGTTGATCGCCCTCGCCCAGAGGGGGCCTCGGTAGATGAACGCCGAGTAGCCCTGCACGAGCGTGGCGCCGGCGTCGAGGCGTGCCTTGACATCCTCCGCCGTTTCCACCCCGCCCACCGAGACGATGCAGAGCGCGGACGGCACATGCGAGCGCAGAAGCCGCAGTACCTCGAGCGACCTGGTCGCCAGTGGCGCACCGGAGAGTCCTCCGGCGCCGGCCGCTTCCACGACTTCGCGATCGGTCGTCAGTCCGTCTCTCGAGATGGTCGTGTTCGTCGCGATGATGCCGTCGAGCCCGAGCTGAACGGCGAGCTCGGCGATCGCCAGGATGTCGTCGTCCGCGAGGTCCGGGGCGATCTTGACGAGCAACGGGGTCGATCCTGCCTCCTCCTTGACCGCCTCGAGCAGTGGCCGCAACGAATCGAGAGCCTGCAGATCTCGCAGACCCGGGGTGTTCGGCGAGCTGACGTTCACGACCAGGTAGTCGGCGACCGGTGCGGCGGCCCTGGCCGACACGCGGTAGTCGGCGACGGCATCCGCCACCTCGACGACCCGCGACTTGCCGATGTTCACGCCGATGACCGGGCGCCGTCGCGCTGTCCGTGCTTTCGACACCTTCGCGGCCGCCGCGATCACGCCCTTGTTGTTGAACCCCATCCGGTTCACGATCGCGCGGTCAGGGATGAGTCGGAAGAGTCTCGGCCGCGGATTCCCGGGCTGCGGGACCGCCGTCACCGTGCCCACCTCGATGTGCCCGAACCCGAGGGCACCGAGCCCAAGGATGGCGGTGGCGTTCTTGTCGAAACCGGCGGCGACCCCGAACGGTGTCGGGAAGGTCAGACCGAGCGCGCGAACCGAGAGGTCTCGCCTCGGCAGGGTGAAGCGGGAGACCGTCCTACGGAGCCCGAGCTTCGGGAGCACACGGATGACGGTGAAGGCCAGGTGGTGCGCCCGCTCCGGATCCATGTGCCGGAACACGAGCGAGAACAGGATGCGGTACATGGCGAAGCCACGATATCGGCTCTCCACCCTCACTCCGCCGCAGCGGGTTGCGAGTGGTGCTCCGCGCGCAGCGCCCCGATGGCGTCTTCGAAGTCGTCGAGCGAGTCGAACGCCTGATAGACGCTCGCGAACCGCAGGTACGCCACCTCGTCGAGTTCGCGCAGCGGGGGCAGCACCGCCAGGCCGATCTCATTCGCGTCGATCTGCGAGACACCCGTCGCGCGCACCGCCTCCTCCACCTTCTGAGCGAGCATCGCCAGGTCGGAGTCCGTGACGGGACGACCCTGGCAGGCCTTGCGCACGCCGGCCATGATCTTCTCGCGGCTGAACGGTTCGACAACGCCGCTGCGCTTGATGACGTTCAGGCTCGCCGTCTCGATCGTGGAGAACCGGCGCCCGCACTCCGGGCACTGCCGTCTGCGGCGGATGGAGAGACCGTCGTCGGACGTGCGCGAGTCCACCACACGGGAGTCCGGATGACGGCAGAAGGGGCAGAACATGGCGGCTCCAGGTTATGGCGTGTCGGGTCTCGTGCTCAGGAATCGGCTCTCGACGATACGGTGTTGCGCGCGGCGACGGCCTCACCGTGTGCGGGCAGCCGCTCGGCCTCGGCCAAGGCGATCACGTGCGGAGCGACGGAGTCGAGTCCGCGTTCGTCGTATCTGATGATCTGCTGCGGGCGTAGGAACGTGTACGCGCCGAGGCCCGACGAGTATCGCGCCGAGCCGCCGGTGGGAAGCACGTGGTTGGACCCGGCGAGGTAGTCGCCGAGGCTGACCGGTGAGTGCGAGCCGAGGAAGATCGCGCCGGCGTTCGTCAGCCGCAGCAGCGTGGCATCCGGATCGGTGGTATGCACCTCGAGGTGCTCTGGGGCGTACGCGTCGCTGAAACGCGTCGCCGTCTCCTCGTCGTCGACGAGCACGATGGCCGACTGCGGCCCTTCGAGGGCGACGGATGCCCGTTCCCGGTTGGCGGTCGCGGCCAGGAGGTGGTCGAGTTCGCGCTGCACCGCCTGCGCGAGCTCCTCGGAGTCCGTCACGAGGAGCGAGGCGGCCGCCTCGTCGTGCTCGGCCTGGCTGAGGAGGTCGGCGGCGACGAGGCGCGGGTCGGCCGACGCATCCGCGATGACGAGGATCTCCGTTGTGCCCGCCTCCGCATCGATGCCGACGACACCGTGCACCAGGCGCTTGGCTGCGGCGACGTAGATGTTGCCAGGGCCGGTGACGATGTCGACGGGCTCGAGCGGAAGGTCGGGCACGCCGTACGCCAGCGCGCCGATGGCTCCTGCTCCGCCGATCGCGTAGACCTCGTCGACGCCGACGAGTCCTGCGGCGCCCAGGATGAGTGGGTGCACCGAGCCGTCGAAGTCGCGCTGTGCCGGGCTCGCGAGGGCGACGGATCCGACGCCGGCGACCTGGGCGGGCACAGCGTTCATCACGACGCTCGACGGGTAGACCGCCTTCCCGCCGGGCACGTACACGCCGGCGCGCCGCACCGGTTGCCAGCACTGCTCGACGCGTGCTCCCGGCCCCAGATCCGTCGTCGTGGGGGGCGGCACCTGCGCGGCGGAGGCGATGCGCACGCGGCGGATCGCCTCCTCGAGCGCACGCCGGACGGTCGGGTCGAGGTGCTCGAGCGCCTCG
>NZ_JBQCIE010000147.1:0-94070 GCF_051954055.1 Humibacter sp.
GAATGATTGGTGGGGGCACGGTTGGTCTTGGGCATCATGGTTACGGCTGGCAGGTGGGTCCACGGGCCCTACCTTGGCCGGAGTTTTCGTTTTCTACTGAATATGTGGCGCCAAAACAAGCATCCTGCAGCAATTTCTGCAGTCGAAACGGAATCGTCGGGCCTCGGTCGGGCAGGTGGACGAACGTGCCTGCCGTACCCTTGATGCCGATGACGAACGGTGCCCCCTCGAATCATTCCCCCCGCCACGCCTCCGTCGACCCGATCGACGACTCCGCCGCCGCACGCCAGGTGCGCAGCGGCGAGGTGCCTGAAGCGCTGCGCGCAGATGTGCGCTTCCTCGGCGAGCTGCTCGGACGCGTTCTGGCCGAGTCCGGCGGACAGGATCTGCTCGATGATGTCGAAAAGTTACGCGCTCTGACGATCGATGCCTACGAGCGCAACGGTGAGGCATCCATCGAGGATGCCGAGGCTCTCGTGGAGAGCTTCAGCCTCGACCGTGCAGAGCAGGTGGCCCGTGCGTTCACGTGCTACTTCCACCTCGTCAACCTGGCCGAGGAGCGGCACCGCGTACGCGTTCTGCTCGCTCGCGACCCGTGGAGCACCGACGGGCACCGGCCGGCGGAATCGTTCGCGAGTGCGTTCGCCTCGCTCAGCGACGAGGTCGGCGACGCCGAAGCGCGCGAGCGCGTCGCGAACCTGGAGTTCCGTCCCGTGCTGACCGCGCATCCGACCGAGGCCCGCCGTCGTGCCATCGCGTACGCCATCCGCCGCATCAGCGAGCTCGTCGCCGAGCATGACGACCCGCGGCTCGGTGCGCTCGCGCAAGCGGAGAACGAGCGGCAGCTGCTGGCCGAGATCGACACCCTGTGGCGCACCGCGCCGCTGCGCTCCAACCGCCCGACGCCGCTCGACGAGGTGCGGACTGCGATGAACATCTTCGACCAGACCCTCTTCCAGGTGCTGCCGAGGGTGTACCGGCTGATCGACGAGCGGCTGGCGGGACCGGATGCCTCGCCGCGCGTTCCCGAATCCCATGCTTTCGTGCGCTTCGGCAGCTGGATTGGCGCCGACCGCGACGGCAACCCGTTCGTCACGTCGAAGATCACCCGCAAGGCCGCGGCCATCGCCTCCGAGCACGTACTGCTCGGCCTGGAGCGCGCCACCGACCGCATCGGACGCACGCTCACACTCGACGCGGGCGACACGCCGGCCAGCCAGGAACTGCAGGACCTCTGGCGCCGGCAGCGTGCGCTCAGCGAGGAGCTCACGGCAGATGTCGCCACCCGCTCCCCCAACGAACCGCACCGCCGGGTGCTGCTCGTGGTGGCCGAGCGCATCGGCGCCACTCGGAGGCGCAATGCCGACCTGGCGTATGACGGACCGGATGCCCTGCTCGAGGACCTGCGCATCGTGCAGCGGTCACTGGCTGAGGCGGGTGACCTGCGCAACGCGTACGGCGAGGTGCAGCACCTCATCTGGCAGGTGGAGACGTTCGGCTTCCATCTCGCGGAGCTCGAGGTGCGGCAGCACTCCAAGGTGCACCGCCAGACACTCGAGGCCATCGCCGCCGGGGCGCACGGCGACGAGGACCTCGACGACCAGAGCGCCGAGGTGCTCGAGGTGTTCCGCGTGATCGCGCACCTGCAGAGCCGCTACGGCGTGGATGCCGCCCGCCGCTACATCATCTCATTCACGCAGTCCGCCGACGACATCGCCAACGTGTACCGGCTGGCCGAGCACGCGCTCGGGTCGTCCGAAGCCGCTCCGGTGCTCGACGTCATCCCGCTGTTCGAGACGTTCGACGACCTCAACGCGTCCACGGACATCCTCGACCGCATGATCGAGATCCCCGAGGTGAAGAAGCGTCTCGAGCAGTCCGGGCGCCGCCTGGAGGTCATGCTCGGCTACTCGGACTCATCCAAGGATGTCGGTCCCGTCTCCGCCACGCTCGCCCTGTACGACGCGCAGGCCCGGATCGCGGACTGGGCGAAGCGCAATGACATCGTGCTGACACTGTTCCACGGTCGCGGCGGCTCGCTCGGTCGTGGCGGCGGCCCCGCCAACGAGGCGGTGCTGGCGCAGCCGCCGGGATCCGTCGACGGACGCTTCAAGCTCACCGAGCAGGGCGAGGTCATCTTCGCCCAGTACGGCGACCCGGTCATCGCGGTGCGGCACCTCGAGCAGATCGCGGCGGCCACGCTGATGGCATCCGCTCCCTCGATCGAGGAACGCAACGCCCGCGCCGCCACCGAGTTCTCCGAGCTCGCTGCACAGCTGGACCGGGTGAGCCGCGAACGCTTCTTCCGGCTCGTGCGCTCGGAGGGATTCGCCCCCTGGTTCGGGCTCGTCACCCCGCAAGAGGAGATCGGCCTGCTCGCACTCGGCTCCCGGCCGGCGCGGCGCGGTCTGTCGCTGGAGTCGCTCGAAGACCTCCGCGCGATCCCGTGGGTCTTCGCCTGGACGCAAGCACGCATCAACCTCACCGGATGGTTCGGCCTCGGCTCGGCGCTCGCCGCCGTCGGCGACGAGAAGCTGCTGAGGGATGCCTACGACCGCTGGCCCCTGTTCCGCACCATGATCGAGAACGTCGAGATGTCGCTCGCGAAGACCGACGAGCGGCTCGCCAGGCGCTACCTCGCTCTCGGCGACCGGCAGGACCTCGCCGACCTGGTCCTGGACGAGATGGCGCTGACGCGCGAGTGGGCGTTGAAGACGAGCGGGGCATCCGAGCTCCTGGCCGACCGCCCGGTGCTGCGCCGCGCCGTCCGGCTGCGCAGCCCGTACGTCGACGCTCTCTCTCTGCTGCAGCTGCGAGCACTCCGAGCGCTGCGCAGCGACGCGGACGCCTCCACCATCGACGACACCCAGCAGGACGAGCTGCGCCGCCTGCTGCTCCTCGCCGTGAACGGTGTGGCCGCCGGCCTGCAGAACACGGGCTGAGGTCGGTGGCGGCGTAAGCTCACCCTGGCGACGAAAGGGGACGGATGCGCGCAACGGTGAAAGACGTCGCAGCGCTCGCAGGCGTATCGCCCAAGACCGTCTCCAACGTGATCAATGGCGTCGTGTTCGTGCGTCCCGACACCCGCGCACGCGTCGAAAAGGCGCTGACCGAGCTCGACTACGTGCCGAACCTCAGCGCTCGCGGCCTCCGCAACGGCCGCACCGGTGTCATCGCGCTCGCGCTGCCCGACCTCGCCACCCCGTACTCGGCCGAGATGGCGCACCACTTCGTGGAGGCAGCGCACGAACGCGGCTGGGGAATCCAGATCGAGGAGACGGGTGCTCGCCCGGAACGCGAGGAGCAGCTGCTCTCCCGTGCGCGAGCGCAGATGGTCGACGGGCTGGTGCTCAACCCGATCGTCTCCGACGAGTTCGCACTGCCCGACGACTCGGCGCACCTCCCGCCCGCCGTGCTGATCGGCGAGGTGGAGCAGGACAGGCTCGACCAGGTGCGCGTCGACCCCGATCAGGCCGCGTACGACATGACCACCATGCTCATCGGCCTCGGCCACCGACGCATCGCGGTCCTCGGGTCGCCCGTGCGCACGAACACGTTCACGGCGCGACTGCGCACCGCGGGATACCGACGCGCACTGGCCGACGCGGGCATCCGCCACGATCCCGTCCTCGAGATCGGCTGCGACGACTGGGAACCGCACGGCGGCGCCTCGGCGATGGACGCGTTCCTCGACCGCTCCCCGCTCCCGGATGCCCTGTTCTGCTTCACCGACTCCCTCGCGATCGGTGCGCTGAGCGCGCTCTGGCGACGGGGCATCCAGGTGCCGCAGGGCATCTCGGTCGCCGGCTTCGACGACATCGCGCACGGTGAGTACGCGTCTCCCCCGCTGACCACGGTGTCGTTCGACAAGCGCGCGTTCACGGACGCCGCACTGGACCGGCTCGAGGCACGCATCACGGACCGCGCCCGGGATACGACGCTCATCACGGTGCAGCACCGCATCATCGTGCGGGAGAGCACCCGCGCGGTGTGACCCGCGCGGGTGCTCTCGGTCAGCCCTTCAGGCCGCTTCCCGTCACGCCCTCCACGATGCGGCGCTGGAAGATGAGATACAGGATGATCAGCGGCAGAGCGGCGAGGATCGCGCCGGCCTGGATGTCCGCATAGCGCTGCCCGAAGCTGCCCTGCACCGTGGCGAGTCCCACCGGGATCGTCATCAGGTTCGGGTTGGAGAGCACGAACAGGGGCAGCAGCAGGTTGTTCCAGACGCCGACGAACGTGAGGATCGTCACGGCCGCGACCACGGGTCGCGACAGCGGCATGATCACCGACCAGTAGATCTTCCACCGGCTCGCACCGTCGATCCGCGCGGCCTCCTCCAGCTCACGCGGGATGCCGTCGAAGAACTGCTTGAAGATGAACACCGCGATCACGGCGGGCACCTGCGGGAAGATCACCGACCAGTACGTGTTCAGCAGGCTGAGCGCGTTCAGCTCCTGGAAGATCGGCACGATGAGCACCTGGCTCGGAATCATGATGCCCAGGATGATCAGCAGCAGCACCAGGTTCGACCCGCGGAAGCGCAGACGCGACAGCGCGAACGCCGCCATCGAGGCGAAGAACACGGTGAGCACCGCGGTGACGACCGACGTGATGGCGCTGGCGATGTACCAGTTCCAGATGTCGCCGGATTGGAAGTACGACGCGTACGACGCCAGCGTGGGGTTCCAGTTGCTCAGGATCGCCGAGGCGCCGAGCGCCGCCGTTCCGTTGTCGGTGAGCGAGGTCTTCAGCGCGAACAGGCTCGGGATCAGCCAGATGATGGCGAAGACGATGAGCACGATCAACGCGACGATGTTGAACGTGCGTCCGCTCACCCGTGAGGTGGATGTCTGGCGCGCGGGCGCCGCACCGGAGACCGGGGACTTGAGACGCGGACGTGGGGTCGAGATCGCCATGTCAGGCCTCCTTCTTGGCTGCGGAACGGTCGGTGAGCTGGCGGATGATCGCGATCACGATGATCACGATGAACAGCAGCACGCTCGCCGCCGATGCCGCACCGAGCCGGTTGTCGGTGAACGCGGTGCCGGTGATGAGCTGCAGCGACACCTGGGTCGAGATGCCCGGCCCGCCTCCCGTCATCAGGTACACCTGGTCGAAGATCTTGAGGCTCGCGATGATCTGCAGCAGCACGACAAGGGTCGTGGTGCGACCGAGCATCGGGATCGTGATGAACCGGATCTGCGACCACGCGGAAGCACCATCGACCGCCGCCGCCTCGTACAGCTCGCGCGGAATCTCCTGGAGCCCCGCGAGGTAGAGCACGAAGTTGAAGCCGAGCGTCCACCAGACCGTGGCGATCGCCACGCCGATCATGGCCGTGTCCGGGCTGGAGAGCACCCCCGAGCCCGGAGCGATGCCGAACCACGTCTCGACCAGTGCCCAGAGCCCCGTCGTCGGCGTGAAGACGAAGACCCAGATCAGGGAGATCGTCGCCGACGGGAGGATGAACGGCAGGAAGAACGCGAGCCGGAAGAACCACTGACCCCGGTTGAACCGGTTGGTCAGCACCGCGAACACGAACGCGAGGATGACCAGCGGCGGTGTCGTGTAGAGCGTGAACTGCAGCGTGTGCAGCAGCGAGCTCCAGAAGTCCGGCCGGGTGAGCATCTCCACGTAGTTGGCGAATCCGGCGAACGAACCGAGCCCGGTGCGCACCATCGACGTGTTGAAGAAGCTCATGACGAGCATGTAGATGGTGGGGCCGAGCAGGAACGCCAGGTAGAAGATGCCGAACGGTGCGAGGAAGAGCCAGGCGCTGCGGCCATCCTTGCGTTGCAGCGGTGAACGATAGGTCAGGCCCGAGTTCCGTTCGGCGCGTGGCCGAGGTCGGGCGACGGTTGCGGTGGTCACGACGGTGGTACCTCCGAGAGAAAATGTGCGATCTAGAGCGGGCTTGGCGTGTTCAGATACACGCTCAACTGGGACTTGATGGCCTGCAAGGCATCTTGAGGGGACAGCGAGAGCTGCTGCACGAGCCCGAGCTGGGCGCCGACGATGTTCTCGAACGTCGAGCCCGAGCCGCCGTACCACGCCGGGTCGTCGTACACCGCGCTGGAGGCGACGGATGCGTAGTCCGACTGCGGCTTCAACGCCTTGTACGCAGCGCTGCGCGCTACCGGCTGGTACGCGGGGATGTGGCCACCCTTCGCCCAGGTGAGGCTCTGGTCGAGCATCGAGCGGATGAACAGCATCGCCTGCTTGCGCTGCTCCGGCGTGCGGTCCTTCCTCGGCAGCACGAACGTGTGCGAGTCCGCCTGGGTCGCCGCCCTGTCCCAGAGCGTCGGCACCGGCACGATGCCGAACTTGAGCCCCTTCACCGACTGGGCGGTCGTGATCTCCCACTCGCCCTCGAGGTAGAGACCCGACTTGCCGGTGAACATGTACGACTCCGCCGTCGCGTAGTCGAGTCCGCTGTTGACCCAGCCCTTCTTCACCCAGGACTGCAGCCGGCTCGTGACGTCGTTGTAGACATCCTCATTGACGGTGAGCTTCGACCCGTTGTCGGAGAGGAAGGGCGTCGCCGAGGAGTGCTGGTTGTAGAACGTCCAGAACACACGCCATGGCGTCGCCGTCTCGCCTGCCACGTTGGCGATCGTCATCGCCGGGCCCTTCGTGACCTTGCTGATCGCCGCGAGCGCCGCCTCGAACTCGTCCATGTTGTTGAGCTTCTTCAGCGTGCCGGTCGAGTCCATCAGGCCGGCCTTGCTGCAGACGTCGTCGTTGTAGAACATGACGAGCGGATGCGTGTCCAACGGCACCGCGATGTTGTGGCCGCCCGTGCGCTGTTCGTTCCACGGCCGGGTGCTGAAGTCGGAGGCGCTCAAGCCGACGGATGCCAGATCGTCGTCGGTGATCGGCTCCAGCAGACCGCCGTCCCACAGCGGTTTGGCTCGGGTGAGGTGCGAGACCGCGACGTCCGGCGGCTTGTTCCCGACCGTGGCGAGAGTGACCTTCGTGTAGTACGGATTGCCCCACGCGAACGTGGTCGCCTGGAGCGAATCGGGACCGTACTTGTCGCGGTAGCCGGCCTCCATCGCCTGCATGCGCGTGCCGTCGCCGCCGCCGAACAGGTTCCAGTACACGAGCGTCGAGGTGGGGAGCCTGGTGCCGAAGAGACCGGCGGCCACCGTCGTGCCGATGTTGCTGGAGCATCCTGCCAGGAGCGGTACCGTGGCGGCGCCCAGCCCAGCCGCGAGGAATGCCCGACGGCTCAGGCCTGTGCTGCTTCGTGCCATCTCGTTGACGACCTCCTTGTCGTGCGCCGCGTCGGCGGCGTTGGGGGTGAAGGGGAGCGCGAGCGCTCATTTCAACGTGGTAAAGGTAGCATTCGAATCGCGCAGCGCAAGCCCCTCGATTAACGCGAGTTCGCCGCGGTGCTGCGCACATCTTCGTGAGTCCTCCCCTCGTACGCGGGACACGATTGGATGACTGCGGACCCGGGCAGGACAATTTCCGCTTCGAGCGCGCCTTCCGGCTTCGCTCCGCCAGTTCAACGATGTAATGTGGGCGCTGGTTTGCGAACTGCGGGCGGTGCCCGCTCACGCTGACGACGCGCACACGACAGACGACGCACAACGACAAAGGAGTTCCATGTCCCGCGCCACCATCACCGTCGACCGCGACTTCACGGCCGGTCCCGTTCCGAGGCGGATCTTCGGCAACTTCGTCGAGCACATGGGCCGGTGCGTCTACACCGGCATCTACGAGCCTGGCCACCCGGATGCCGACGAGAACGGCTACCGCCTCGACGTGCTCGAGCTCGTCAAGGAGCTCGGCGTCACGGTCGTGCGCTACCCCGGCGGCAACTTCGTCTCCGGCTACAACTGGGAAGACGGGGTCGGCCCGGTCGACCAGCGTCCGCGCCGTCTCGACGGCGCATGGCACACCGTGGAGACCAACGCTTTCGGTCTGCACGAGTTCGCCGGCTGGGCGAAGAAGGCGGGCGTGGAGATCATGGAGGCCGTCAACCTCGGCACTCGAGGTGTGGAGGCGGCCCGTGAGCTGGTCGAGTACGCGAACCACCCCGGCGGCACGTATCTGAGCGATCTGCGGAAGAAGAACGGGGCATCCGAGCCCTTCGACATCAAGCTGTGGTGCCTGGGCAACGAGATGGACGGCCCGTGGCAGATCGGCCACAAGACGGCCGACGAGTACGGGCGCCTCGCCCAAGAGGCCGGCAAGGCCATGCGGCTGGTCGACCCGTCGATCGAGCTCGTCGCCAGCGGCAGCTCCAACCGCGGCATGCCCACCTTCGGCTCGTGGGAGCAGACCGTGCTCGGCCACACGTACGACGTCGTCGACTACGTCTCGCTGCACGCGTACTACGAGGAGAAGGAAGGCGACGCGGCGAGCTTCCTCGCCTCCGGCGTCGACATGGACCTCTTCATCGAGGGCGTCATCGCCACGGCCGACGCCGTGCGCGCCAAGGGCAAGCACTCCAAGCACATCAACCTGTCGTTCGACGAATGGAACGTCTGGTACCAGACCGCTCGACAAGGCGACGACATGCCCGCGACGATCGAGGCGCGCGGCGGGTGGTACGAGCATCCGCGGATCATCGAAGACGAGTACAACGTGACGGATGCCGTCGTGGTCGGCACCCTGCTCAACTCGCTGCTGAGGCACGGCGACCGTGTGTCGATCGCCAACCAGGCTCAGCTCGTCAACGTGATCGCACCGATCCGCAGCGAGGAGAACGGACCGGCCTGGCGGCAGTCGATCTTCTGGCCGTTCGCGCGGATGTCCGAGCTCGCGAACGGCGAGATCCTGCGGCTGTCCACCACGAGCGACCGTTTCGAGACGGCGAAGTACGGCGACGCCGACATCGTCGACGCGAGCGCGACGTGGGACGAGGAAAACGGCCGGGTCGCGTTCTTCCTGGCCAACCGCGGACTGGACGAGGCTGCCGAGGTCACCGCGACGCTGCGCGGTTTCGACACAGCGCGCATCACCCGTGCAGAGGTGCTGACCGTGCCGGAGGGCGCGGATCGCTTCACCAGCAACAACGAGCAGAACCAGGACCGGGTGGGCCTGAAGCCGCTGAGCGACGTGAGCGTCGACGGCGGAACCCTGCACGCGACGCTGCCGCCGCTCTCCTGGGCCGTCGTCGAGGTGGAGGTCACCAAGGCGTAGCGCGACGCATCCACGCCACTCCCGCGCGGTCCGCGAGGTCCGCGCCGCGGCCGCGAGACTGGGCGTATGAGCCGAGACCTGGCGCAGTGCGCCTAGGCTCGGCCCATACGCCCAGTCTCGTGTGTAGGCGGAGACGGCCTCAGCGGCTGGGCGCTCGGGGCGTCCCGGCGAGCACGGCGTAGGCGAGCGGAACCACGGAGACGCTCATGAGCACGATGCCGAGCGGCACGACGAACTGCAGCATCAGGATGCCGCCGACCAGGAACGCGGCGAACAACACCGCGCCGACGGCCCTGCGGATGAGCCGCTCGATGCGGCTCAGGCGTCGGTCGATCGCGGGCGTCGCCACCGAGACGGTGCCGGCATCGATGCGCGTGATCAGCTGATCGGCCCGCTGCGGCAGCCGCAGCACGATGCCGGCCGCCGCGAGCGCTTCCCGCGCGACGGAGCGCACGACGTTGCCGCTCTCCTCGCGCAACAGCCTCGTGGCGTACGGCTCGATGGCGTCCCAGATGTTGAACTCCGGGTCCAGTGAGCTGCAGACGCCCGACGTGAGCGACATCGAGCGGATGACGAGCAGGAAGTTCTCCGGCAGCTGGAACGGAAGCGAGCGCACCACAGCACCGAACTCCTGGCCGAAGTCGCGGAACTCGCGCTGATCCACCTTGCGCAGCTGTGCGAATCCCATGCCGCCGAATCGATCGAACAGCCGGGTCATCGCCCGCTCCAGCTCTGCGGTGTCGGCAGTGGGCAGCAGGATGCCCACCTCCTGGATGCTCGAGATCAGCAGTCGGCCATCGCGGGAGGCGACGGCGATGAGCAGCCGCCTCAATCCGTCGCGCAAGTCGTCGGTGACCTCGCCCATCATGCCGAAGTCGACGAACGTGAGCCGCCATTGCGGGCCGGTGCCGGCATCCGTGACGGGAGTGACGAAGATGTTGCCGGGGTGCGGGTCGGCGTGGAAGTAGCCGTGGCCGAAGAGCTGCTCGAACATGACCTCGGCGAACACGGCAGCCACCTCGGACGGATCGATGCCGGCGGCTCGCAGTCCGTCGACGTCGTTGATCTTGATGGCCGAGACGTCAGAGAGCGTGAGAACGCGGCGCGTGGTGCGCTCCCACACCACTTCCGGCACGTTCACCCGCGGGTCGTCGGCGAACATCTCCGCGAACCGTTCTGCGCCCATCGCCTCGTGCAGGTAGTCGATCTCCTCGAGGCTCGTCTTCGCGAACTCCGCGACCAGTGCACGAGGGTCGACGTGATCGGAGACGACGCGCAAGCGGCTGAGCCACCCGGCCACGCGGCGAAGGGCGGCGAGGTCGACATCGACGATGGTCTGGATGCCCGGGCGCTGCACCTTCACGACCACGGCGTCGAACCCGGTCTCGACGGCATCCCACTCCACGAGCCGTGCCGGATGCGCCTGCCCGAGCGAGGCCGCAGCCACCGCCTGCTCCCCGAACCACGAGTACGCCTGGTTCAACGGAACACCCAAATCGGCCTCCGCGAGCTCCCGGATCGCGGAGAAGGATGCCGGTGGCACCTCGTCTTGAAGCCCGGCCAGCTCCGCGGTGATCTCCGGCGGCAGCACATCCAGTCGCGACGACAGGAATTGCCCCACCTTGATCATGAGCCCGCCGAGCTCCACGGCGAGCACGTGGAAGCGCTGGGCGACCCTCGTCATCCGGGCCGAGCGACCGCGTTCGGCGACCCGCTCCAGACCGATGCGCACGAGGAACACCTCGTACCACCAGGTCTGCACGAGGTAGCGCAGCGCGAACCGCAGGATGCGACGGTAGCGGGAACGAGCGGCCCCGTTCTCGGTGGACGGGGCCGCTCGCGATCCGGATGCCGGCGGCATCCGTCTCAGTCCTGGGCGAGGATCGAGTAGAGCTTGCGCCGGGCGTCGTCGAGCACCGCGACGGCCTGGTCCACCTGCTCGCTCGTCCCGGTGCGACGCACCTGTGCGGCCGCATGCGCCAGGTCGACGACGGACTTGGGCAGAGGGCCGACACCGAGCAGATCGTGCAGGCCGAACGTGTCCCAGGGTGCCGCCTTGCCCGTGGAGGACTCGGTTGCGGCCCGCCCGCTCTCGGTGAGCGAATAGGTCTTACGGCCGTCCGCGACCTCCTGGGCGAGGAGTCCCTCGTCGACCAGGAGCTGCAGTGTCGGGTACACCGAGCCGGCGCTCGGCTTCCACGCGCCACCACTGCGCTTCTCGATCTCGGCCATGAGCTGATAGCCGTGCATCGGCTTCTCCGCCAGAAGCGCGAGCACGGCCGCTCTCACGTCGCCATGCGCGGCGCGCGGCATCCCGTGCTGTTTGAGCATCGAACGGAGCTGCTCGAACAGGTCGGACACGTTCGGGCCCGCTCCTGACTCTCCGCCGAAACCGCGTGCGGAGAAACCGCCGCTCATGTAGGAACCGACCATGATTTCCTCCGGGACACTTCGCATCACTCGACATATCGCGATATATCGCTCACCCTAGCCACTCCTGCTCCGGAATGGGCGGAAAGAGGCGCACTTCCAGGATGCCAGCGACCGCCGGGTGCAGCACAAGCACCCGGCGGTCGACTAACGCGAGTCAGTGACCCTTGGCCTTGCCGGCCGCCACCTTCATCACAGACCAGCCGATGACGGCTCCCGTGCTGTCCTGCACAGACAGGTCGTAGTCGCCCTTGGCGAGTGACGCCGGCAGTCGCAGGTGCAGAACGCCGTCCGCGGGCACCTTCACCCAACCATCGCCCACGAGCTTCGGCGCGCCGTACGCCCAGACCGAGACCCACTGGCCGGCGCGTCCGGCTCCGAGCGAGATGTCGATCGGATCGTCGGCGTGGTAGGCCTTGTCCTTGAAGTCGACCTTGCCCTTGAGCGGCTTGGTCAGCTTCGAGGCGGGTGCCGCCGCCGGATCGGTCGTCGGCTTGCCGTCGGTCGGTGCGGCCACCGTCAACGGGATCGTGACCGTGGTGCGCGACTCCTTCGCCGTGAGCACGAGGGTGCTCGGGCCGGAGGCTCCCGCTGGGACGGCGAAGCTCACCGTCGCGGCACCCGACGCGTCAACCGGCACCGATCCGAGGTCGACCGAACCGTTCCAGCTCAGCTGGAGCGAGGTGTTCGCCGGGCTGCCGAGGCTCGTCAGGTTGAGCTTCTGCACACCGAAGCTCACCTGCTGACCCGGCTGCAGGACATCCGTCGGAACGTCCGTGACCGACACGCCCCTGTGCGCGAAGCTCGGCGAAAGCGGGCTGTGGTCGGTGATGTAGCCGATCCAGGCATCCCGGTCGATGAGCCCGGAGTCCCGTGTGTCCGCACCGTCGGCGAACACCCGGAAGTTGTCCCCGCCCTGCAGGAGGAACGAGAACGATCCGATCCGGTACGACTTCGCGGGATCGATGGCGGCACCGTTCACGAGGATGCTCGTGATGCGGTCGCCCTCGGCCCTGGTCGCGTCGTAGGTGTAGCTGACGTTCTTCGACAGCCCGAGGTTGAGGAACGGGCGGCTCGGCACGGTGCCGTCCGCGTTCCGCTGCCACTGCTGTTCGAGAGCCTGCTTGAACTGCGCCCCTGTGAGGGTCGTGGTCCAGAGGTTGTTCACGAACGGCAGCACCGCGTTCGCCTGCGCGTACGTGACCGTCCCGTCGGTTCCGTAGAGCAGTTCGGCGCGAAGGCCGCCAGGGTTCACGACGCCGATCTCGGCGCCGCCCTTGTCGGCGGGCGAGAGGGTCGCCAGCAGCGAGTCCGCAACCAGATTGCCGAGCGTTGACTCGCTCATCCGGTCGTCCCGAGCGCCGTTCAGGTACGCGGTCGTGATGTCCTTCGTGACCGAACCGACCTTCTGGCTGCCGATCACGTCGGCTGCGGCGAGCGCCTTGTCGACGATCGTCTTCACCTTCGCGACCCGCGGATAGGCGGCGACGAGCGAGGCATCGCTGTCGGTCGTGCGAGCGACGTTGCGGTCGGTGTGGCTCGTGACCGCCTTGGTGTCGCCGTCGATCGTCAGGGTGATCTGACCGATGTTCTCGCCGTAGCTGCCGGTCTGAACGATCGGCCGGGTCGCCCCGTCGACGCCAGGCACCGCACCCTCCCACGCATACTGCTTGTGCGTGTGACCGGTGAAGATGGCCGAGACCTTCGCACTGGTCTTGGTCACGATGTCGGCGAAGGCGCCGCCTGCGGCGACCTCCTGATCGATCGTCGCACCCTCGGGCTGGCCGAAGCCGGCGCCCTCGTGGTATTCGGCGACGATCACGTCGGCTTCGCCGTTCGCGGTGTCACCGTCGGTGAGCTGGGCGGCGACGCGGTTCACCGCTTCCACGGGATCGCCGAAGTCGAGCGTGGAGATCCCGCCCGGCGAGACCAGGGTCGGGGTCTCCTCGGTCACGGCGCCGATCACGCCCACCTTGATGCCGTCGACCGTGAACACCTTGTACTCCGGCAGCGCAGGCGTCGTCGTGCCCTTCAGGTAGACGTTCGCACCGAGGTAGTCGAAGTCCGCCGCATCCTTCACGCGCCCGGTGAGGTCGCTGAAGCCCTTGTCGAACTCGTGGTTGCCCACGGTGCTCGTCTTCAGGCCCAGCGCATTCAGCACGTCCAGAGTGGGGATGTCACCCGCGGACGCCGAGGCGAAGAGGGAGGCACCGATGTTGTCGCCGGCCGAGAGGAAGAGCGTGTTGCTCTCTCCGCCCTCCGCGCGCAGCTTCTCGACCGTGCCGGCGAACTTCACCGTGTTGCCGTCGATGCGACCGTGGAAGTCGTTGATGTTCAGCAGGTTGAGCGTCACCGGCGCTGCCTTCAGACCGAGCCCGACGACGATCGGGTCGTGGTCGCTTGAGCGATACGGTCCCGATTCGTAGAAGTTCGTGGCGTTGTAGTTGTACCGGCTGTACTCCAGGGCGACCGACTCGACCGAGTTGATGTTCCAGACATCCGCGCCGGTGATCGTCGTGTTCGCGGCAGGTGAGGCGAGCACGTGATCGAGCGAGCCGACAGTGCCGTCGAACGCGTACGTGGCCTTGGCCGTTCTGGTGCTGACCTGGTCGACGTAGCCGGCATCCGTCAGGACCTTGATCGGGTCCTCGTTGAGGTAGGCGTTGAAGTCGCCGATCAGGAGCACCTTGTCGAGCCCGAGCGTCGACTTGCGCTCGTCGGCGAACGTCACGAGCGCCTGCGCCTGCTTGACGCGAGAGGCGTTGGATGCTCCCTGGCCGTCGCCCTGGTCGGCGTCGACGCCGGAGCCGGACCCCTTCGACTTGAAGTGGTTGACGATGGCGATGAACGCGGACGAGTCGGCACCGCCCACCTTCTTGAACGCCTGCGCGAGCGGCTGACGAGCATTCGAGAACGCCGCGTCGTCGAGGATCTTCGAGTCGCCGACCAGCGCTGCGATCGACTTCTTGTAGATGAAGGCGGTGCGGATGACGTCTTCCGTCGCAGGCAGCTTCGACGGCGACGGCACGAAGGCCCAGACCTGGCTGCCCGCCGCGGTGTTGAGAGCACCGACGAGCGTCTTCACTGCGTCGTCGCGGTCGAGACCGAAGCGCGCGGAGTTCTCGATCTCCTCGAGGGAGACGACGTCGGCGGTCAACGCGTTGATGGCCGCGACGATCTTGTCCTGCTGCCGCTTCAGGTTCGCCGCGTCAGCGGCACCACGAGCGTCGCAGCCGCTGTTGACCGTGATCTTGTTGCCATCCCGGTCGGTGTAGAACGTGCACCCGGTGAGCTGGTCGCCGGTCGTCGTGAAGTAGTTCAGCACGTTGAAGGTGGCCAGTCGCAGGTCACCGCCGACGTTCGCCGGTGCAGCCGTGCGTGTGTTGCCGAATGCGGCGGGCTGAGTCGTCGCCGCGTTCGCCGGGGTGAGCTCCGATGTCGGCTGGAACTTCCAGGCGTTGTTGCGGTAGTCGAGCACGACCGGCGCGGTGAACGTGACCGGGGCACCGACGCGGACCGGATCGGTCAGTGAGAGGTACGGCAACGGCTTCGACTTGTTCGCCGCGCTGAGGAAGTTGGTGGATGCTCCGTCGTCGAGCGTGACGGCTCGTGCCGCGTTCTCCGCTACGGCCGCGGTGTATTCCGGAGTGCCCGGCCGGGCGGTCTCCGTCGGCTGCACCAGCGGCTTGTCCCCCGCCGCGAGCCCGATCTCGCCGTACTGATTCGCCGAGTGCACGTCGGTGACGGTGAACGCCCCCTGGGGTGCCACGAGCATGCCTTCGAGGCTCTCGCGCTGTGCATCGGTGGCGGGAAGGCCCACGGATGCCGGCAGCGGCGCGGTCACGGAGCTCGCGTCGAGCTTGTCGACCTTGCTCGCCGTGATCTCGGTGAGGCCGTTGTACTCGCTCACGGCGCCTGTCACCTGCACGTAGTCGCCGGCAGCGACGCTCGACGCGGACAACGCTCCGAACACGAACACGGCGTCTGAGGCGGTGTGCGTCGCGAGATCGATCGCACCGCCGGTGCCCGGTGTCTGAATGTAGAAGCCGTTGAAACCGCCGGTCGGGTAGTTCGCCGTGACGACTCCCGCCGTGGTGACGGACTGTCCCGCCTTCGGGCTGACGTCGCCGGTGCCCTGGATCTCCGCGATGGCGATCGTGCCGGGCGGTCCAGGATCCGTTCCGGTGCCAGGGTCGGTTCCGTCGCCGGGATCAGTTCCGTCGCCGGGTCCTCCATCACCGGGCGCAGCCGCCGTGTTCTCCGGCGTGATCGTCGCGCTGAGCGAGAAGTCGACGCTGTTGTCGTCGGTATCGGCGAAGCCGGTGCGGTTCAGCGACTTGACATCGGTGTTGCCGCTCGGCGCCATCGCACCCTTGGCGCCCTCGAAGGTGTTCGACGTGCCGTACCCGAGGAGGTCGACCACGGCAGCGTTGCCGGTGACCGATCCGGTTGGCAGTGTGAGCGCCGTTGTGCCCTTGGCGAGGATGAGCGTTCCGGCGGTGCCGCTCGGGTTGAGGGCGGCTCCGGCCACGTCGGGCGCCGGAAGCGCCGCACCGTTCGCGCCGTTCGACGCTCCGGCCACCAGGTAGTGGCCCTTGGCTGCGATGCTGCCGGTCAACGCGACGACGCTGCTGGAAGCCCCGGTGCCGGTCGCCGAGCGATATTGCAGGCTCCAACCGCTCAACTGCACTGCCGAGTCACCCGGGTTGTACAGCTCCACGAACTTGTTCGCGTAGGCGGCGCCTGCGCTGCCACCCGACAGGTACGCCTCGTTGATGACGACACCCGCGCCGTCTGTGCTCGCGAACGCGGGGGTCGCCCCCAGCGATCCTGCCGCGAGCCCGGCTCCGACGGCGACCGCTGTGACAGCGCGCCACAGCTTGCCTGATCTGCTTGACATCTCACTCCTAGGGCGGGAACGAACTCGGTTGAGCCCGCGGCCACCTTAGGAATCGCAGAGAACGGCCGTCGGTCTCCTGAGTGAACATACAGACAACTCGGCTGCGTGCCCACGGCTGTTCGCGAGAAGGCTCACTTGAGCACGATCGTGCGCGCAGAGCGTCCGATCCGTTCCGGCGCCGGGCATGGCGCCATGCTCATCAGAGCACCTTGGACAGAAACGCCTTCGTCCGTTCGTGCTGCGGATTGGTCAGCACCTGCCGAGGGTCTCCCGCCTCGACGATGACACCGCCGTCCATGAAGACGAGCGAGTCGCCCACTTCGCGTGCGAATCCCATCTCGTGCGTCACGACGACCATCGTCATGCCGGTCTCGGCCAGCTCCCGCATCACATCGAGCACTTCTCCGACGAGCTCGGGATCGAGTGCGCTGGTCGGCTCGTCGAAGAGCATGAGCTTGGGCTCCATCGCCAGCGCCCGCGCGATCGCGACCCGCTGCTGCTGGCCGCCGGAGAGCTGCGACGGGTAGTGCGAGGCGTGGTTGCCGAGGCCTACTCGGGCGATCAGTTCGCGACCGCGTGCGACGGCATCCTGTTTGCGGATGCCCTTCACCCGCACCGGCGCCTCCGTCACGTTCTCGAGAGCCGTCATGTGCGGGAACAGGTTGAAGTGCTGGAACACCATGCCGATGTCGCGGCGCTGAAGGGCGGCCTCGCCTGGCTTCAGCTCGTAGAGCTTGTCGCCCTTCTGGCGGTACCCGACGAGCTGGCCGTCGACGTAGAGCCTTCCGGCGTCAATGCGCTCGAGGTGGTTGATGCAGCGCAGGAACGTGGACTTGCCGGAGCCGCTCGGCCCGATGACGCACATCACCTCGCCGCGGCGCACGTTCAGGGTGATGGACTTCAGCACCTCGTTGCTGCCGAAGCTCTTGGAGACCGCGCTCGCCTCGACCATCGGCGTCGATGCCTGCGCATCGGCGGACCCCGCGCTGGGGCGCGTCGTCGCGTCGCTCATCCCTTTCCTCCGATGTCGATGCCCACTCCTGCGACAGCGCCCGATGCGCTGACGCCGGCGTCCGCTGTTCCCACCGCGGGCCGGCCTCGCCCGGTACCGCGTGAGAACCGCTTCTCGAGGAAGTACTGCCCGATCATCAGGATCGAGGTGAAGAACAGGTACCACAGCGACGCCACGATGAGCAGCGGGATGGGCGTGAACGTCTCCGCGGAGATGTCGCGCGAGCGGCCGAACAGGTCGAGCGTGAACGGCACGGCCGCCACCAGGGTGGTGGTCTTCAGCATCGAGATGACCTCGTTGCCGGTCGGCGGGATGATGACGCGCATCGACTGCGGGATCACCACCCGGCGCATGGTCTGCCACCACGACATGCCCAACGCCTTCGCCGCCTCCTCCTGGCCCGGGTCGACGGAGAGCAGGCCGGCGCGCACGATCTCGGCCATGTACGCCGCCTCGTTGAGCGAGAGCCCCACCACGGAGATGAAGAACAGCGGCGGAACCCACGTGATCGGAATGGTCGCCCAGGTGTGCACGAACGGGATCCCGATCACGAACGTGTTGTAGATGAGCGTGATGAGACCCCAGAACACCAGCTGCACGTAGACAGGCGTGCCGCGGAAGATCCACAGGTACAGCCACGCGACGGCCTTCAGCACGGGGTTCGGCGAGAGTCGCATGACGGCGAGGATGAGCCCGAGGATGATGCCGATGATCATCGAGTAGACGGTGAGCTCGAGCGTGATGAGCGCCGCCTGGCTGATGCGGATGTCGAAGAGGTACTTGGCGACATCCGGCCATCCGAACGCCTTGCGCTGCGCGGCGTCGAGCACGAACAGCACCAGCAGCACGATGAGGATGACGGCGATGGCGATGCGCCATGGATGCCGCAGCTTCACCGCTTTGATCGCCTCCGGGCGCTCGGTGGGCACGGACGCGGTGGGAACGCCGGGCGAGGCGGACGTGGCGCCGTCCGCCTCGCCGCGCTGTTGCGAGTCGCTCATCGGCTTACGACGACGCCTTGGATGCCGCGTTGATCTCGATGGTCTTCACGCCGCCGTCGTCGACGCCCCACTTCTTGAGGATCGTCGTGTAGGTGCCGTCATCGACCAGCGACTGCAGCGTCTTCTGGATCACCTTCGTCAGCGGCGCGCCCTTGTCGACCGCGATGCCGTACGGAGCGATGTCGAAGGTCTTGCCCGCCTTCTGGATCTTGCCGCCCTGCTTGCTGATCGCGTACTCCGTGATCGGGGAGTCGGCGCTCATGGCGTCCACCTGGCCGAGCACCAGAGCGTTGGTCGCCTGGTCCTGACCGTCGTACTTGAGCACCTGGATGGCCGGCTTGCCGGCATCCGTGCACGCCTTCGACTTGGCGGGAACCTCGTCGGTGTCCTCGTAGGTGCCGGCCTCGACGGCGACCTTGAGCCCGCACGCGTTGTCGGGATCGACCGTCTTGCCCTTCAGCGACGCCCACAAGATGCCCGCGTTGTAGTAGTTGACGAAGTCCACCTGCTTCTCGCGCTCGGTGGTGTCGGTGAACGAGGAGACGCCGATGTCGTAGCGGCCGCCCGTGATGCTCGGGATGATGTTGTCGAACTTGGCGATCGTGTAGTTCATCTTGACGCCGAGCTTCGCTCCGATGGCGTTCGCGAGGTCGATGTCCCACCCGATGGGCTTGCCGTTCGCGTCCTTGTACTCGTTCGGTGCGTAGGTCGCGTCGACGCCAACGGTGATCTGGCCGGACTTGGAGATCGTCGACGGAAGCGTCTTCGCGAGCGCGTCGTCCTTCTTCACGCCGTACGGGTTGGACGCCCCGGAACCTGAGGTCGACCCGGAGCCGGAGCCGGAGTTGTCGACGCATCCGGTGAGCAGGAGCGCCGTGGCGATGGCGACCACCGGGAGCGCGTATCGAATTCGCATGGATGTACCTTTCCTCGTCTTTGAGGCGCGGCGCGTGCTGTGTGAACGCCGACGGGATCGTAAGAAGAGACGACTGACTGACGAGAGTCTACGTAAGTCAGAGGCCGGCTCTGGTCACGATCGGGTCCGAAGCGCCTCGCGAAAAGGCTATGGTGCCCGCATTTCACGAACGTTTCGCGTCCGGCACCCCGGACGCCAATTTCACGCGCCGACTGCAGGTTTCCTGCGCGGCCCCTGAGGTGCCCTACGTGTAGAGGCGCACGGGGCGCTGCGGCTCGTTCGGCGCGACGCTCGCGTCGAACTGCTCCCCCGTCTCCAGGGACTGCCGGATGCGCCGCTTCTCCTGCACGCTCGAGGTGATGAGCGGCAGCCCGCGCCGGATCGACGTCTTGATGCGCTCAACGAGAAGCGGCGACTCGATGCGGTAGCCGTCGAAATCGGACTCGTGCGCGTACACCCCGACCGGAAGCGTCAGTGCCTGGAAGAACCCGAACAGCGGGCGCAGCTGGTGCTCGACGATGAGCGAGTGACGCTCGCTTCCGCCGGTGGCAGCCAGCAGCACGGGGGTGTCCACGAGCGCGTACTGGTCGACGAAGTCGAAGAAGTGCTTGAAGAGGCCGGTGAAGGATGCCCGGTACACCGGAGAGGCCACCACCAGCAGGTCCGCGGTCTCGACGCGGCGCAGCTCGTCCTCGACGGAGCGCGGCAGCGCCTTGCGGTCGAGCACGCCCGCGAACTGCGGGCCGACATCCGTGATGCGGATCACGTGAGGCTCGACCGGCAGCTCCTCTCCGAGCTGTCGCAGGACCTCGTCGATGAGCACGTCGGTCTTCGACGGGTTGTGCAGGCTGCCGGAGACGGCGACGACGCGAAGCGGCTCGGTCATGTACGTCTCTCCTCTCGTCGGGCACGGCGGGTCCGGCCTTTGCCGGCGTCCAGGGCATCCGAGTGCTCGGCTCCGGATGCCCTACCGACGATAGGCGGCGACGTCGTGACGTGCAGAAGCGCACGTCACACGACGACACGCACGACCTGACCGCTACGACCCGGCGACGAGCTCCTGCAGCTGCTCTCGTCGCTTCGCCTGCTGCACGGGGTCGGGAACCGGCAGGGATGCCAGCAGTCGCTGCGTGTAGGCATCCTTCGGCGCCGACAGCACCTGCTCGCCCGTGCCCTCTTCGACCAGACGCCCGTGATGCATCACGGCGATGCGGTCGGCCACGATGTCGACCACCGCGAGATCGTGGCTGATGAACAGGCAGGCGAAGCCGAACTCCTTCTGCAGGCCGGCGAACACCTCGAGCACCTTCTGCTGCACGGAGACGTCCAGCGCGCTGGTCGGCTCATCCGCGATCAGGAGCGGCGGCTTCAGCGCGATGGCCCTCGCCAGGCTGGCACGCTGCCGCTGGCCGCCGGAGAGCTCGTGTGGGTAACGGTCGCCGAACGCGCGCGGCAGCTGCACCGCCTCGAGCAGCTCGTCGACCTTGTCGCGGACATCCGCAGCGTTGTCCGCCCTGCCGTGCACGATGAACGGCTCTGCCACGCACTGAGCGATCGTGAGGAGGGGATTGAAGCTCGACGCCGGGTCTTGGAAGACGAAGCCGATCCGGTCGCGAACCGGGCGGAAGCGGCGCTCGGAGACACCGTTCATCTCGTGGCCGAGCACCTTCAGGGAGCCGCCCGTCACCCTCGTGAGCCCGGCGATCGCGCGGCCTACGGTGGTCTTGCCGGAGCCCGACTCCCCCACCAGCCCGAGAACCTCGCCAGGACGGATCGCGAAGTCCACGCCGTCGACGGCGACGAAGCCCTTCTGGCCGATGCGACCCGGGTACTGGATGCGCAGACCGGATGCCTTCACCACCGGCTCGCTCTTCGCCCACTCCGCGGGCCGTGCCGCCAGCCTCTCTCGCGCCTGCACCGTGCCCTCGCCGATGCGGGGAACGGCGGCGAGCAGCTTCTTCGTGTACTCCTGCTTCGGATCGGCGAACAGGGTGGAGACATCCGCCTCCTCGACGAGCTTGCCGTTGTACATCACGGCCACACGGTCGGCGAGGTCGGCGACCACGCCCATGTTGTGCGTGATGAGCACGATCGCGGAGCCGAACTCCACCCGGCATCGGCGCAGCAGGTCGAGGATCTCCGCCTGCACCGTCACATCCAGCGCGGTGGTCGGCTCGTCGGCCACGATCAGGCGCGGCCCGAGCACAAGGGCCATCGCGATCACGATGCGCTGCTTCTGCCCGCCGGAGAACTGGTGCGGGTAGTAGTCCACCCGGGTCTCTGGGTCGGGGATGCCCACCTTGCGCAGGATCTCGATCGCCTGCTCGCGCCCCTCCTTTTTGGAGATCTTCCCGTGGGCTCGCAGCCCTTCGACGATCTGCCAGCCCACCTTGTAGACGGGATTCAGTGCCGTGGACGGCTCCTGGAACACCATCGAGACAGCGGGTCCGCGCACCTCGCGCATCTGCCGGTTGCTGAGCGCAACGACATCCGCGTGCCCCGTCTCCGTGCTCACCAGCACGGCGCCCGACGACGTCGCGGTCTCGGGGAGCAGACCGAGGATGGTGCGCGCCGTGACGGTCTTGCCGCTGCCGGATTCGCCGACGATGGCGAGCACTTCGCCGGGCGCCACGTGCAGGCTGACCCCGTCGACGGCCTTGACCGCTCCGGCGTCGGTCGCGAACGACACGTTCAGGTCGCGGATGCGCACCGCGTCGCCGGCACCGGATGTCTGCGACGCCTTCGCGGCGTTGGTCGCGTTCACTCGCGCACCTCGATTCCCTCTTCCTCGATGCCTGCGCCCGGTTCGAGCCCTTCGAGCCCGCCGGGAGCCTCGTTCGGCCCACCGGGAACGACGCTGATGTCCGCGGTCTCACCGGATGCGGCAGCGACGGCCCGCCGACCACGCAGCCTCGGGTCGGCGAGATCGTTGAGGCTCTCGCCGACGAGTGTGATGCCGAGCACGACGAGTACGATCGCGAGGCCCGGGTAGAGCGCGGTCCACCAGATGCCGCTGGTGACATCCGCGATCGCCTTGTTCAAGTCGTAGCCCCACTCGCTCGCGGACGACGGCTCGATGCCGAAGCCGAGGAAGCCGAGGCCCGCCAGGGTGAGGATGGCCTCAGACGCGTTCAGGGTGAAGATCAGTGGCAGCGTGCGGGTCGAATTGCGGAACACGTGCTTGAACATGATGCGGCCGCTGGACGCTCCGACCACCTTCGCGGACTCCACGTACGCCTCGGCCTTGATGCGCACCGCTTCGGCACGGATGACTCGGAAGTACTGCGGAATGTAGACGACGGTGATCGAGATGGCTGCGGCGAAGATGCCGGCCCACAATCCGGACTGGCCGCCGGAGATGACGATCGACATCACGATGGCCAGAAGCAGCGTCGGAAGCGCGTAGATCGCGTCGCAGATGACGACCAGCACGCGGTCGATCCAGCCGCCGATGTAGCCGGAGACGAGGCCGAGCAGCACGCCGGCGAAGATGGACAGCACGACGGCGATGATGATCACCAGTGCCGCCGTCTGGGCGCCCCAGAGCACTCGGGAGAAGACGTCGTAGCCGCCCACCGTGGTGCCCCAGATGTGTGCGGGGCTCGGTGGCTGCTGCGATCCGAAGTCCTTGCCGTCTGCTCCGTGCAGCTGAGCGAAGCCGTATGGCGCGATCACCGGCGCGAAGACCGCGACCAGGACGAACACCGCGGTGATGACGAGGCCGGCGATGAGCATCCCGCGCTGAATGCCGACGGACTGCCGCAGCTGGTGCACGACGGGCAGCCTCGACCAGATGCTGCGCTTCGCCGGACGGGAGACGGGCATGGTGGCGGTGGTGGCCATGTCAGTACCTCACCCTCGGGTCGATGAGCGCCGCGATGACGTCGACGATGAAGTTCGTGAACGCGACGATCACCGCCAGCATGACGACGATGCCCTGCACGGCGACGTAGTCGCGCGCCTGCAGGTACTGGGCGAGCTGGAAGCCGAGGCCCTTCCACTCGAAGGTCGTCTCGGTGAGTACCGCTCCGCCGAGCAGCATCGCGATCTGCAGGCCCATGACGGTGATGATCGGGATGAGCGCCGGGCGGTAGGCGTGCTTGCGCACCAGGCGGAACTCGCTGACGCCGCGGGCGCGGCCGGATGCCACGTAGTCGGTGGAGAGCGTGCTGATCACGTTCGTGCGCACCAGCCTGAGGAACACGCCGGCGGTGAGGAAGCCGAGCGCGATGCCAGGAAGCACGGCGTGCGCCAGAACGTCGCCCACAACGGCAGGGTCGCCGGTCTGGAACGAGTCGATGAGATAGATCCCGGTCGGATGATCGAGCGACTGCATCGTCAGCTCATCGCCGGTCGTCGCGCGGCCCGAGACGGGCAGCCAGCCGAGCCACACGGAGAAGATCAGCTTGAGCAGCAGGCCCGCGAAGAACACCGGGGTCGCATAGCAGAGGATCGCGAAGATGCGCAGGAGCGCATCCCACCCCTTGTCCCGGAAGTAGGCGGCGAGCATCCCGAGCGGGATGCCCACGATGAAGGCCACGATGAGCGCGTAGAACGCGAGCTCGAGGGTCGCGGTTCCGTACGTGACCAGAACAGTCGTGACCGGCTGGTGGTCGCTGAAGGTCGTGCCGAAGTCGCCTGTGACGATGCCGCCCAGGTACTGGAAGTACTGGACGATCAGCGGCTGGTCGTAGCCGGCCTCGTGGATGCGCCTGGCCAGCTCGTCCGGTGGGAGCCTGCCGCCCTGCGCAGCGGTGATGGGGTCTCCGGTCGTGCGCATCAGGAAGAAGACGACGGTGACCAGGATGAACACCGTCGGGATGATGAGCAGGAATCGGATGATGATGTAGCGGAGCAGTCCGCCGCCTGAGCGGCTCTTGCCTGGCGCTGATGCCGGTGCCGACGTCTGTGAAAGCGGGTCGGGCGCATCGAGCAGGGCTGTCATAACTTCCTCGTTGAACAGGTGGTTCTCAGGGCACGTGACCCGGGTGGTCCGGCTATTGAGGGCCGGACCACCCGTGTCAGTACTTCGATCTAGAGCTCTTCGACGCTACTTGTGCAGTGGTGCGTACCGGAACTTGAACGAGGCGTCGAGCGTCGTGCCCTTGACGTTCGAGCCGACGACCGCCACCTGAGAACCCTGCAAGTAGGGCAACGTCGACAGGTCGTTCGCCACCTTGTCCTGGATCTGCTCGATCAGCTTGGCCCGTGCGGCCTTGTCGGTCGTGCCCACCTGCTCGGTGATGAGCTTCTGCACCTCGGGGTTGTCGTAGTGGTTGGAGAGGAAGTTGTCCTTCGAGAAGAACGGCGTGAGGTAGTTGTCGGCGTCCGAGTAGTCCGGGAACCAGCCGAGCTGGTACGCGGGGTACACGTCGGCGACGCGGTCCTTCGAGTACTGCACGTACTCGGTCGAGGCGAGGTTCACCTTGAACAGGCCGCCGTTCTCCAGCTGATCCTTGATCATGGCGTACTCGTCGGCCGAGGACGGGCCGTAGTGGTCGGGCGTGTACTGCAGGCTCAGATTGATCGGAGTGGTGACTCCGGCGGCCTGCAGCGTCTGCTTCGCCTTGTCGAGCGACGGACCGCCGTTGCCGTCGCCGTACAGCGGCTTCAGCGACTCGGTGGCGCCGGTCAGGCCCTGCGCGACGTAGGAGTACAGCGGGGTGTAGGTGTTCTTGTACACCTGGCTCGCGATGGCCTTTCGGTCGATCAGGTCGGCAGCCGCCTGGCGAACGGCGAGTGCCTTCTTCGCGTCGGCATCCGGGGTGGTGGCACCGTACGGCATCGTGTTGAAGTTGAACACGATGTAGCGGATCTCACCGCCGGGGCCGTCGACGACCTTGACCTTCTTGTCCGAGCGCAGGCTGTCGATGTCGGTCGCCGACAGGGAGCGGAATGCGACGTCGATGTTGCCCTGCTGGATGTCCAGCTTCATGTTCGGGGCGCTCGCGTAGTACTTCACGTTGATGGTGCCGGTCTTCGCCGGGCCGAGAAGGCCCTGGTAGTCCGGGTTCGCCTTGTACTGGATCAGGCTGTTCACCTTGTAGCTCTTGATCGTGTACTGGCCGGCGAACGCGTCGCCCT
This sequence comes from Humibacter sp., assembly GCF_051954055.1. Lineage (NCBI taxonomy): Bacteria > Bacillati > Actinomycetota > Actinomycetes > Micrococcales > Microbacteriaceae > Humibacter > Humibacter sp. The sequence continues at coordinate 25,500 of NZ_JBQCIE010000147.1, forward strand.
TGACGATCGTGTTGTCGGGCGTGACCTTGTCTGCCGAGAACACCTGCTCGTCGACGATGGGACCGGCCGGGCTGGAGAGCACCTGCGGGAACGTCTGGTCGTTGGCGACCTTCAGGTGGAAGACCGCGGTCAGCTTGTCGGGCGTCGTAACGTCTTTCAGGTTGCCGAGCAGCGACGCCGGACCGTTCGGGTCGTTGATCTTGAGCTGCCGCTCGAACGTGAACTTCACGTCAGATGACGTCAGCGCGTGACCGTTCGCGAACTTCAGATCCTTCTTGAGCTTCACTGTGTAGTCGGTGGGCGAGGTGAAGGATGCCGACGCGGCGATGTCGGGCTTCACGTCCGGGCTGCCGTACGGGGTGTTCATGAGGAATGGGTAGACCTGGTTCATCACCGCGAACGAGCCGTTGTCGTACGAGCCCGCCGGGTCGATGCTGGTGATCTTGTCGGTGGTGCCGATCGTGAGCGATCCGCCACCGGTGCCGCCCGACCCGCCCGAGCCGGAGCATCCGGCCAGTGCCAGGGCGGAGACGGCGAGCGCGGATGCGCCCAGGAGCACGCGCGCGCGACGAGATGATGCCGATTTCATACGGGGAGAGCCTCTCTGCTGACCGATCAGTGCGATCTGGATCGCAAGTTCTGTGAGCGCGCACAGAAGCGGGTGCGCTTTCACGGGTTCTTATGTCCTAACACACCGCCGATCGAGACCTCGTCGCCAGTGTGGGAGCACGCGCAGGATCGTTATTCGATGGAAACGCATTGGGCACGAATTGCGCACGAAACTGCTCGTTCGCGCAACGATCGTGTGCGCCGTTCGGGTTTCCCGCGTCCTCTGCGAACATGGGGCACGATGAACGAGCAGTCTTCTTCAACGCCATCCTCCCGTCTCACCGCGCAGGAGCTCGTCATGCCCTCCGGCGACCTCGGCGAGGTGAACCCACTCCCGCCGATCGCCGGCTCCGGCGACCTTCACAAGGATGCCGGCGCCGACGACGTCGACGACGAGCTGCGGTTCGGCCTGGGCTACGGCAAGGTCGAGACGGTGCTGCCGTACCTGATGCAGGACGGATACTCCCGGGGGCTGCGTGAGGCGGCGCATCCGGTGGCGGTGCTGGAGAACTCGTCTGTGCGGGCCGAGTTCCTGCTCGACCTCGGCGGGCGCCTCTGGTCGCTCGTGGACAAGCGGACCGGGCGCGAGCTGCTGCATCGCAACCCGGTGTTCCGTCCAGCGAACCTCGCGCTGCGCAACGCGTGGTTCGCGGGCGGCGTGGAGTGGAACCTCGGCACGACCGGGCACTGGCCGCTGACGTGTTCGCCCGTGCACGCGGTGAGGGTGCGACGTGAGGACGGTACAGAGGCGCTGCGCATGTACGAGTACGAGCGGATGCGCGGACTCATCGTGAGCATCGACGCGTCGCTCGCGCAGGATGCCCCGCTGCTGGTGGTGACCGTGAGCATCCGCAATCCGCGCGACACCGAGGTGCCTGTCTACTGGTGGTCGAACATCGCGGTGCCTGAGCGGGAGGACGTGCGCGTCGTCGCCCCGGCCGACTCGGCCTACCGGTTCGGCTACGAGGGCACGCTGTCGACTGTGCCGTTCCCCGATGCCTACGCGGACGGTGTGGACCGCAGCTACACGACGCGGTCGCGCGACGCCGCCGACTACTTCTTCGAGCTGAACCGGGCGCCGACGCCGTGGATCGCCGCCCTGGACGGCGAGGGCAAGGGCCTGTTCCAGGCCTCGACCGCTCGGCTGCGCGGCCGCAAGCTCTTCCTCTGGGGCACCGCGCAGGGCAGCAGGCACTGGCAGCGGTGGCTGACGGATGGCGATCATCCGTACCTCGAGATCCAGGCGGGACTGGCGCGCACGCAGCTCGAGCACCTCCCCATGCCGGCCGGCGAGACCTGGCGCTGGAGCGAGGTGTACGGCCTCGCGGAGGCCGACGCCGAGGTGGTGCACGGGTCGTGGGAGCAGGCGGTCTCCGCGGCCGGTGACGCCGTGAGGCGGACACGGGCCGACGAGGTGCTCGCGCGGGAGGACGGCCGCGACACCCGGGCGGACGAGGTCGTGGAGGTGCTGCAGCGCGCGTCCGGCTGGGGTGCCCTCGAGGATGCCAGGCGCAAGCACGCGGGCGAGCCGCCGCTGTCGACCGCCGCGACGCCGTTCCCAGCGAGCGATCTGGGCGCGGAGCAGGCATGGTGGATCGACGCGCTCGAGCACGGTTCTGCCGCGGAGCCGGATCCGGCGTCGGACGCCGACGCGAGTGTCGGACCCCTCTCGTACCAGTCCGACCCGGCATGGGAGCCGGTCGTGGCGGCGCAGCCCGGCTGGACGGCGCGCCTGCACGAGGGCGTGCTGGCCGTGGCGCGGGGGCGGTGGGATTCCGCGGTCCAGGCGTGGCGGGCATCCGTGGCGCTGACCGACAACGGATGGGCGTGGCGCAACCTCGCCGTTGCGGCGTCCCGCGATGGCGACGTGGTCGCGGCGGCGGATGCCTACGCGAAGGCGCACGCGCTCCTCCCCCACCTGCTGCCCCTCAGCATCGAGGCGGTGCGCCAGCTGCTCGACAGCGGCCGCGCGGCCGATGCGCTGGCGCTCATCGAGTCGCTCGACGCCGCGCAGCGAGCCGATGGCCGCATCCGTTACGCCGAGGCCGCCGCCGCCCTCAAGGTGGGCGACCTCGACCGCTGCGAACGGCTTCTCGATGAGGGCATCGAGATCGCCGACCTCGAGGAGGGCGAGACCTCACTCGACGGGCTGTGGGTGGACTACCAGGCGGCCCGCGTGGCGGAACGCGACGGCGTCGAGGTGACGGACGCCGTGCGCGAGCACGCGGCGCGGGACTTTCCGCCGCCGGAGCGGTACGACTTCCGCATGCACGTGTGACGGATGCGCCACTTCCCTCTGTTCCGCAGTCGCAGATTGTGGGTCGCCTCAGGGGGACACCCGCAATTCGCGACAGCGGATGCGTCCACGCGAGGACTCTGCCGCCGCGCTACGATCGGCGCATGACCCGCCGACCGATGCCCGTTCTGCTGACCGCGCTCGTCGCGGTCACCGGGCTCGAGTCCCAGTCCGCTCCGATCGTGAGCATGGTGGTAGGCGCCGCTCTGATCGCGGTGGTGGCGGTGGCAGCGCTCGGTGTGCTGGCACGGGCGGTGGCGCGGCGGCGCCCGGTCAGGGCCCGGGTGGCACGAGCCGCCTGGCTCGCGGCGACGGCGACCGCGACACCGACGCACACGGATGTCCGTGCCCTCATGCGCGCACGACCGCCGTCGGCGACACCGTAGCGGCGCCCATTCCCGAGCTCCTCGGCTCGTGTCGGCGCTCGCGTCACGCGTTCACCGACCGATCACACGAGACCTTGAGGACACGTTCATGGACCCCTTCTCCTTCCCACCCTTTGCGGCGGTGCTCGACGGCGCCGCCGCCCTCATCACCGGGCTGACGAGCGCGTTCGCGACGGTCGCGCCGACAGGTGTGGCTGCTCTCGCAGCGATCGCGCTCGTCACGGTCGCGGTGCGCGCGGCCCTGCTGCCCGTGGGACTCGCGAACGCGCGGGCGCAGGTCGCGCGGGGCCGCCTCGCTCCGAGACTTCGCGAGTTGCAGCGCCGACACCGCAAAGACCCCACGACACTCAGCCGCAAGACGCAGGAGCTCTACGCCGCCGAAGGCGTGTCGCCGTTCGCCGGCGTGCTTCCGACGTTGCTGCAGATCCCCGTCGTCTCCGTCGTGTACGGCGTCTTCACCAGAACCACGGTGGCGGGACACGCCAACGCGCTGCTTGCGCACACCGTTCTCGGGACGCCGCTCGGGGCATCCTTCGGGCAGTTGATCGCTGCGGGAGCGTTCGCTCAGCTCGCGCTCCCGCTGGCCCTGCTGATGGCCATCGCTACTGTCGCCGTGGTGTCACGCCACCTCGCCCTGCGATCCGCCAGGCAGATCGACCCCGGCACCGGAGCCCACCCGCTTCGCGCGGGTGCTCAGCTGGCTCCCGCTGCTCAGCGTGGTGTTCGCGTCGGTAGCACCGATGGCGGCATCCGTCTATCTCGTGGTGTCGATGTCGTGGACGAGCGTCGAACGCACCTTCGCCGTGCGTCGCTACCTCACGGCTTGACGATGCTGCTCAGCTGCTGGCCTTCGCGTTCGACTCGTACGACGTGTTGATCGACTCGAAGAAGTTCACGAGCTCGAGCGTGTCGTTGGCCGCTGCCATCCACTTCGCCGGGTTCGTGACGTTGTACTCCGGGCCGAACCCGAGCTCCTCGAGCCGGCGGTCGGCGAGGTACTTCACGTACTGGTTGATGTAGTTCGCGTTCAGCCCGAGAATTCCGCCGGGCAACAGGTCGCGGTTGTACTCCTCTTCCATCTCTACGGCGTCGATGATCATCTTCTTGATCTCGGCGGCGAACTCCGGCGTCTGCAGGTCGGGGTTCTCCTCGAGCACCGTGAGGATGAGGTTCATGCCGAACTTGAGGTGCAGCGACTCGTCGCGCACGATCCAGTCCACCAGCGACCCGAAGTTGCGCAGCAGGTTCCGCTGGCGGAACGAGAGCGCGACCATGAACCCGGAGTAGAACCAGATGCCCTCGAGGATGATGTTGTACGCCACCAGGTTGCGGATGAAGTCCTGCTTGCCCGCGGTGGTCGTGATGTCGAGCTTGTCCTCCATCATGCGGCGGATGTACTTGACCTCGAACTCCTCCTTGCGCGCCATGGACGGCACGTCGATGTGGGAGCTGTACGCCTCGTCGCGGTCGATCGGGAACGTCTCGAGCACGTACTCGAACGACATCGAGTGGTTGGCCTCCTCCCACATCTGCTTCGCGAGATAGAGGTGGGCCTCCGCTGCACTGAGGTAGGGGTACACGCCGAACGCGAGCGCCTTGTTCACGAGCAGCTCGTTCGGGTTGAAGTAGCTGACCAGGAACGTCACGGCGTGCCGTTCCTCGTCGGTCATCTTCTTGAAGTCGGCGATGTCCTCGCCCAGCTGCACCTCGTTAGGGAACCACGTGTTCGCCACAGCCTGGTCGTACAGGTCCATCGCCCACTGGTACGTCACCGGCTTGAGCAGCAGCCCCTCTTTGATGCCGGTACCCAGAATTCCCATAGTTCTCTACGCCTCTATCTCGTTCTCGTCGTCGGTCGGGTCGTCGCGCATTACTGGCAGGAGTCGCACTGGAAGGCATCCATCGGATCCTCCGGCACGCCATATTCGCCGATGAACACCGTCTCGCCCACGAACTGCTCTGCGGTGCGCTGGTCGTCCATCACTTGTCACCACCAGCTACGCCGCCGAAGCCGAACCCGCGACGAGCGGGAGCCGGTGCGGATGTCTGACTGCCGGCATCCGCGGCGCTCGCGCCCGCTCCGACACCGGCCGGCACCGCGCCGAAGCCCTTGCGCGCACCGCCGATCTCCTCGGCCTTGTTCACCCGCACGGTCGTCTGCTCGGCCTGGTGGCGCGGCTTCATGTGCAGGTAATACGTCGTCTTCACGCCGCGCTCCCATGCCGCCGCGTAGATGTCGACCATGTCGCCGATGTCGCGCGTCTCGAGGTAGATGTTGCGGCTGATCGACTGGTCGATCCACTTCTGAGCGCGCGCCGCGACCTCCAGGAACGCGTATGGCGAGAGCTGGAAGCTCGTCTTGTACACGCGCTTGATCTCGTCGGGGATGTCGATGATGCCCTGGATGTCCCCCTGGCTGCGCAGCACCTGCTCGCGCACCTTCTCCCAGAGGCCGTGCTGCTGAAGAGCGCCGACCAGGTTGCGGTTCACCTCCAGGAACTTGCCGTTGGAGGTGGAGCGGCTGAAGATCTGCGAGAATTGCGGGTCGAAACCGGGCGTGGTGCCGGCGACGAGCCCGATGGATGCCGTCGGCGCGACCGCCATCAGCGTCGCGTTGCGCATGCCGCCCTTCACCCGCTGGCGCAGCGAGTCCCAGTCCATGCGCGTCTTGCGGTTCACCTTGATCTCGACGCCGCGGTCCTGCTCGGTGATCGCGATCGTGTCGAACGGCACCATTCCCTGCGACCAGCGGGAACCCTGGAAGTTCGGGTACGACCCGCGCTCGGCGGCCAGGTCGACCGACTCCTCGATCGCGTAGTAGGAGATGCGCTCGGCGACCTCATCGATGAGGTCGTACGCCTCTTCGGACTCGTAGCTGAGCCCGAGGCGCTCGACGACATCCGTGAAGCCCATGATGCCGAGGCCCACCGCGCGGTTGTTGATGTTGGCGTTGTCGGCCTCCGGCACGGACGACATCGTGATGTCGATCAGGTTGTCCAGCTGACGAATCGCCAGGCGTGCGCTGCGCTCGATCGTCGCCCAGTTGAATGTGCCGTCGTCCTGCAGATGGCGGGACAGGTTGATCGAGGCCAGGTTGCAGACCGCGATGTTGTCGATGTCCTGCGGCAGGCAGATCTCGGTGCACAGGTTCGAGAGGTGGATGGTGCCCGTGTTGTTGTTCAGGGCACGGTTGTTGATGGTGTCCTTCCAGGTCAGCCACGGGTGGCTGGTGGTCTGCAGGCTCATCAGCATGTCCTTGAACACGGAGCGGGCCGTGGTGCGCTTGAACATGCGAAGGCGCCCGGCCTCGGCCTCTTCGATGTAGTGCGCGTAGCGCTCGGAGAACGCCTTGCCGTAGAGCTCATTGAGGTCGGCGACCTCGAGCGGGTCGAAGTAGTACCACGGCTCGTCGTGCTGCACGCGCTTCATGAACTCGTCGCTGATCCACACCGCCGTGTTCGCCGTGCGGGTGCGGCGGTACGGGTCTCCCGAGTTCTGGCGCAGGTCGAGGAACTCCGGGAAGTCGAGGTGCCAGTTCTCCATGTAGAAGCACAGCGCACCGAACTTCTTGCCGCCGCGGCTCACGGCACGCAGCACGGAGTCGATCGTGTGCATGAACGGGATCGGGCCGGTCGAGGTGGTGTTGTTGGACCGGATCGGCGAGCCCTGGGAGCGCAGCTTGGTCACCGAGAGGCCGATGCCGCCGGTGCCCTTCGTGATCCACATGACGTCGCGCACGCTCTTGGCGATGTGCTCGATGTCGTCGTGCATCTCCATGACGAAGCAGTTGGAGAGCTGCGGGAACTTCGTGCCGGCGTTGACGAGGGTGGAGCCGGCCGCGAGGTAGTCGAGACGCGACATGGTCTCGTAGAACTCGATCGCGATGCCGGTCGGGTCCGTCTCGTTGAGGGACAGGCCCATGGCGATGCGCATCCAGAAGTACTGCGGAACCTCGAGCGGGTCGCCGTTGCGTGCCTTGATGCCGTAGCGGTTGTTCAGCGTGACGAGGCCGATGTACTTGAGCAGGCCGTCGTTGGCGGGCTCGAGCACGGACGCCAGGCGGTCGAGGTCGAAGAGGTCGGGAAAGCGCGGGTCGAGCAGTTCCTCGTTCACGCCCCGCTCGATGTAGGCGCGGAAGCCCTCTCGGTGGAGTCGCTTGAGCTCATCGTCGTTCTCGTAGTCGCCGAGGACGCGCTTGTAGATGGTCTTCAGCAGCAGGCGGGCGGCGACGGTGTCGAAAGCAGGGTCATCCTTGACGTTCTGCAGCGCCACCTGGATCACGGCCTCGTCGAGCTGCTGCGTGGTGATGCCGTCGAACAGGGTCAGTTCGAGTTCGCTCGCGATCTGGGTGACCCAGGTGATGTTCTCGTCGAGCCCCTCCGAGGCCTTCTCGATCGCCAGGTTGATCTTGTTCGCGTCGTACGGCTCCCTCTCGCCGTTGCGCTTCACGACCGTGATTGTCACTTCGCCTCTTCCTCCACTACTGCTCGTGGCCTCCGTGCGGAAGCCGTCGACCCGCACTGTCAAGCGGAGTCGCCGAAGCAGCCCGGCCGTTCGACGTGCCTCCGCACGCCTCTCGGCCCGACGCCCCATCTCCCCCGTGTTCTACCCCGGGCTCGTACCCGGATCCCCACGCCACCGTCGTCTTCACTCATCGTCCGGCAGACCGCCGACATCCGGTTCGTGCGCTCGTGGCGACGCTGCTCGGAAGCGATCTGCCGGCCTCGGGAGGCCCCGACTGGACCGGCGTGTGACCACTATATAGCGGGGTGCTCGGGAGCGCTCAACCCTAGATGTTGTGGGCGTGTCGTCCACAGAATGTGGATAAGTTCGCGGAGTTATCCCCAGTTTCCCCAGGCGCTTCGGGGCGTATCCACGCCGCGACGAGGGCGAGGAGAATGCCCGATCGGCACATAGTATTGACCGCTAGTGAGCGCATATTCGGACCTGCTGAAGACGCCCGGTGTCGGCCGGATCATCGCTGCGCAGCTCACCGCGAGATTCCCCAGCGGCATGCTCTCGCTCGCGCTTCTCACCCACATCGAGCGTGTGCATCACACGTACGGTGCCGCCGGCCTTGTGTTGGCCGCTGCGAGCATCGGTCAGGCGGTCGCCGGGCCGCTCACCAGCCGCCTGATGGGGCGAGTCGGCATGCGCCCCGTACTCATCGCGACCACAGCGGTGTGCGCCGCGACGATCACGCTGATCGCACTCGTGGTCATGCCCATCCCGGTCACGATGGCGGTCGCGCTCGTCGGTGGCCTCGCCACGCCGCCCGTGCAACCGGCCGTACGAACGATCTATCCGAAGCTCGTCAACTCGCGCCTCCTGACGCCGCTGTTCTCGCTGGATGCCTCGGCGCAGGAGATCATCTGGATCGCCGGTCCCGTGGTCATCACGTTCATCGCCACGCAGATCTCGACCACTATCGGGTTGCTGGTGTGCGCTGCGGTGATGCTCGCGGGTGGCGCGTGGTTCGTGGCGTCACCGGAGCTCGGGCGGGTGCGCATCCCTCGCAGCAAGCGCCGATTCGGCGCCGTGCTTCGACGGCCGACCGTGATGCTCGCCACCATCGTCGGATTCCTGCTCGTCGGCTCGTGCGCCGCAATAGAGGCCGGCGTGATCGCGAACTTCGGCGACAAGGGCCCGGAGGCCGGAATCGTTCTGGCGATCTGGTCGCTGGGCTCGCTCGCCGGCGGGTTCGCGCTCGGCGCTGTGCCGATCGGGCCGTGGGCGCTGGCCCGGCGCATGCTCATCGTGTTCGTCGGCATCGTGCTCGCGAGCCTCTGGATCACGAATATCTGGTGGCTGGCAGCGCTGCTGGTGATCGCGGGCGCCGGAATCGCGCCGGCGCTGGCGGTGATCTTCGCCATCGTCTCCTCGAGCGTGAAGTTCTCCGACACCGCCGAGGCGTACGGCTGGGTCGGCACCGGGCAGCTGATCGGTGCGGCGCTCGGAAGCGCCGTCGCCGGCTTCCTCATCGACCGCTACACCGCGATCGGGGCCTTCTGGGTGGCCGCCGTGCTCGCCGCGATCGGCGTGCTCGTCCCTTTGATCGGGAAGCGGTGGCATCCGGATCTGCGCGGCAAGGATGCCAGCCCGATCCCGGATACGGAGCCCGTGCCGCTGCCCCCGAGCTGACCGCGGCCCGGCGCCCGTTCCGCGCACGAGGAAAGCTCGGGCGCGCATCCGCTACGCCCATCGGCATCCGCTACACCTATCGGCATCCGCTACACCTATCGGCATCCGCTACACGAAATACCAGTAGCGGATGCCGATTTGTGTAGCGCCAAGCCCCCGAGTGCGTGGCCTGCGGGTGCCACGCCCACTGTTACCGCGTCCGAACAGCGACGGGGTCTTCTCGCTCTACTATCGGGGCCGTTCCGATCCGCGCGGCGTGCGAGTGCGCGCTGCGCGCGGCTCGCGGCCTGGGTCAGTGAGTGCCGGCCCGCAGAGGAGCTACCGCTCGAAGGAAGAGAGCCCGACGAAGCGACCGCGCCGCAAGCATCCGCTCACTGCACGTACTGAGCGATTCCATCACCGAACGACCAATCGGCCAGGTCGTTCTCGATCAGAGTGATCAGGATGTTGCGCGGCTCGACACCGATGGCGGCCGCCTTCTCAGCGACGGCAGCGTAGAACGCCTTCTTCTGCTCGACCGTGCGGCCGCCGCGCAGCACGACCTGGATCATGACTGCTCCTGAGTCCCGCCGGATACCCAGGTAGCCGGTATCGGCGACCACTCGCGACGCCCCGCCGGTGAGTACCTGGAAGTGATCGTCGGCCGGAATGCCGATGGCCTCCACGAGCGCTTCGTGGACGGCCAGACCGAGCCGATCGAGCAACTCCGGCGGGGTGCCCGTGCTATCGATGCGTACGAGTGGCATGAGTCGACACTATCGGGCAGCGTGCGAGCCTGATCGAGTCAGCGGGCGCGGGCCGCGCGCGACAGGGCAGGGCGTCGTTGACGTCGTCATCCGGTCTCCGTCAGCCTCCGTGTCGCTGACGGGATGCGCCGCCGACCCCCGTCACCACCTGTCGTGCACGCTCGCACGGAAGTACTCGTCGTAGATCTCGTGCACGGCCCGGTCGAACTCGGCGCCAAGCGGCGCGACGGAGCCGGCGGCGGCGTTGGAGCGTGCCTGATCCACGTTACGTGCGCCGGGTATGACGGAACTGACGGCAGGCTGCTGCGCCACCCAGGCGAGCGCCGCCTTCGCCGGAGTGAGCTTGTCGGCGCATTCGATGCCGAGCGACTCGCGTACGGATGTCACGACATCCGCGAATCGCCTCGCGGCCTCGACCCCGGTGTCGTAGTCCACACCCGAGAACGTCTCGCCCACGTCGAACGCCTCGCCGTGCCGGTTGAACGTGCGATGGTCCTGCGGGGCGAACGTCGTCTCCTTCGTGTAGCGGCCGCTGAGCAGGCCGCTCGCCAGCGGGACCCGAGCGATGATGCCGACACCGGCATCCTGTGCAGCGGGAAGCACGCGGTCGAGCGGCTTGAGCCGGAACGCGTTCAGGATGATCTGCACGGTCGCCACGTTCGGTCGCGCGATGGCGGTTAGCGCCTCGTCGCAACGTTCGACGCTCACGCCGTAGTTCGCGATCGCGCCCTCGTCGACGAGCGTGTCGAGCGCGTCGAAGACCTCGTCGCTGGAGTAGACGGCCGTCGGCGGGCAGTGCAGCTGCACGAGGTCGAGCGTGTCGGTGCGCAGGTTCGCGCGGGAGCGGTCGATCCACTCCCTGAAGTTCTTCAGCGTGTAGTTCTCCGGCACCTGATCGGCACGGCGTCCCATCTTGGTCGCGACCGTGACGCCAGCATCCGGATGCGCGGCGCGGAAACGGCCGATGATGCTCTCGCTGCGTCCGTCGCCGTACACGTCGGCCGTGTCGAAGAACGTCACGCCCGCCTCGGCGGATGCCTCAAGCACGGCGAGCGCGTCCGCCTCGCTCACGCTGCCCCAGTCGGCGCCCAGCTGCCAGGTTCCGAGTCCGATGACGGACACCGTGCGTCCGGTGCGGCCGAGCGTGCGGTTCTCCATAGTGCGCTCCTGCATGCGGGCCACCATAGCCGGGTGCGCGCGCTGGAGCGTGCAGCGAGCGATGTCAACCGGCCGCGGGCCGGGTCATGCAGCGTATCGCGGCTCCGCCGCTCACGCCCTCAATCGGCTCGGCACCGAGCGCGAGCGCTCGGTGCTCTCGCCTCAATCGGGCGTAACCTGAGAGACGTGAGCGAGTCTGCTGTGCGCGTGCTGTCGGACGAACTGCTGGAGCGCATCCGATCCCGGGCCGCAGGACACGACCGCGACAACACCTTCTTCACCGAGGATCTCGCCGAGCTCGCCGACGCGGGCTACCTGCGCGCTCTGGTGCCGGAGGAGTTCGGCGGCCTGGGGCTTTCGCTGCGCGAGGTGGCGCGCGAGCAGGTTCGACTGGCATCCGCTGCGCCGGCGACCGCGCTCGCCGTGAACATGCACCTGGTCTGGACGGGCGTGGCGAAGGTGCTGCGCGACCGCGGCGACGACTCGCTGGAGTTCGTGCAGCGCGAGGCGGGCGCGGGCGAGGTGTTCGGGTTCGGCATCAGCGAGGGCGGCAACGACCTCGTGCTCTTCGGCTCGCGAACGGATGCCCGCCCCGACGGTGAAGGCGGCTACACGTTCCACGGCACCAAGATCTTCACCTCCCTCTCACCCGCCTGGACACGGCTGGGCACGATGGGCCTCGACTCCACGAGCGAGGATGCCCCGAAGATCGTGTTTGGCTTCATCGACCGCTCCGAAGGCGGATTCGAGATCGCCAACGACTGGAACACGCTCGGAATGCGGGCAACGCAGTCGAACTCCACGCGTCTGAACGGTGCCCACGCTCCCGCCGACCGCATCGTGCGCAGACTGGACCCCGGACCCAACGCCGACCTGCTCACGTTCGGCATCTTCTCGAACTTCGAGCTTCTGCTGGCCGCCGTGTACACCGGAATCGGTGCGCGCGCGCTCGAGCTCGCGGTCGAGGCGGTGAACAAGCGCACCTCGATGAAGAACGACGGTCGCTCGTACGCGCAGGATCCGGACATCCGCTGGCGGATCGCCGACGCCGCGATCGCGCAGGATGCCCTGTACCCGCAGCTGGACGCCATCACGGGCGACGTCGACGCCCTCGTCGACCATGGCGGGCAGTGGTTCGCGAAGCTGGTCGGCATGAAGGTGCGGGCGACCGAGACCGCTCGCGACGTGGTCGACAAGGCGATCAGGGTCTCCGGTGGCGGCAGCTACTTCGCCGGCAGCGAGCTGGGGCGCCTGTACCGCGATGTGCTCGCCGGCATGTTCCATCCATCCGACGACGAGTCGGCCCACTCCACTGTGGCGACCGCCTGGCTTGGTCCGATCGAGGCCTGATCGTGGCCGGTCGGTCCTCGTCACGGCGGCCGGAGAAGGGCCGGCTGCGGGATGCCCGCACCCGCCGAGCGCGGTTCGGTGCGCGCCTGCGCCTGGACTGGTGGTGGATCGCCATCCTCCTGATCTGCGGATCGTTCCAGATCTACCGCGGTGCGCCCATCGACGGCGCGTTCTTCCTCGCGGCAGGTGTGGCACTGCTGGCGGATGCCGCGGGTTGGCTGCGCCGACTGGACCGCTATCCGCTTCCGCGCGTGAACCTGACGGTGCAGATAGTGCTCGGCGTGCTCGCCGTCGCGGTCATCACGCTCGCGCCGCAGTGGAGCGTCGCCGACCTCGTCGTGGTGTGCGTGATCGGGGCGACGGCCGTGATCGTGAGCTGGCGCGGGGACGACATCTACCCGGTAGACACCGAGGCTGAACGATCCGTCGAGCAGGCGGAGGCGCTGCGGCGTGCCGCCGTCAGGTCAGCCGTGCTGTGGGCGTGCGCCGGCGTCTTCCTCTGCCTGTGGGAACTGCTGCACTTCTTCCTCGCCATGCCGTCTCCGCAGGCCGAGTGGGACCATCCAGTGCTCTCCGACCTCATCGATCCGATCGTCGCCAACCCGATCGGCCGCGCGGTCTGCGCGACGCTGTGGATCCTGGGCGGGGCGGCGCTTCTGCGCAGAGGGAGGCATCCGTGACCCGCATCATCACGATCGCCGGCTTCGTCTCGGTCGGTGTCTTCGGCATCGTGCTCGCCTGGTACGCGTGGCGGGTGCCCGACCGGCTCGCGTCTTTCGGCACGCTGCTCGACCGGGTGATGACGTCGCGGGCCGTGCGCATCACGCTCGTGCTGTTCTGGTGGTGGCTGGGCTGGCACTTCTTCGCGGCGGCGCCTCTCCCGGCGTCGTCGTAACACCTTCAATGGCGCCCGCGGAGCCGCTCGAGTTCCCGGCGATCGCGTTTCGTGGGACGGCCGGCGCCGCGCTCGCGGATGACCGCTGCAGGCTGCTCGACTCGGGGCGGCAGCGCCGGCGTGCGGTCCAGGTACGCCGCCTGCGCGATGGGCGCGCCGACACGCTTGGTGAGGATGCCGCGCACCTGAACGATGTGCTCGCGATCGGTCGTCACGCGCACCTCGTCACCGACCCGCACGATCTGCGCGGGCTTCGCGCGCTCACCGTTGACCTTCACGTGTCCGGCCTTGCACGCGGCGGTCGCCAGCGACCTCGTCTTGTAGAAACGCACCGACCAGACCCAGATGTCGGCGCGTGTGGATCCCGTCGTCATCGGTTCGCTGCTGGTGCCACCGGCCATCGCCCCATCGTAGGCATGGCCACTGCAGAGCCGGCCGCTGGAGCAGTCTTAATCGGTTGCGCTACGCTCACGGCGTGCCCCTGGCAGGGCACACGCGACGCAGGAGAACACCCATGACCGACCCCAACCAGCATCAGACACCTCCGGCCTGGTATCCGGACCCCGACCCGAACAACCCGGGCGGGCAGCGGTGGTGGGACGGCGCGCGGTGGACAGAGCACTCCCGCCCTGCGGTTCCTGCGCCTCAGCCGCTGTACGACGCCGGGCAGGATGCCCGTCCGCCCGCGGCGCGGCACCCGACCAGCACGCAGCCCGGCTACGCTCGGCCCTCGCAGCCGGCATACCCGCCGTCGGCGACGCAACCGACCTACGCCCCGACCCCGGCTCCCGCGTACGCTTCGGGCGGCTACGCAGGGGCGACCCCGGACGCTGCGGCGTTCCCGCCCGTGAAGCCCGGGACATCCGCACACACCTGGGCCATCTGGCTCGTCGTCGGGCTTCCGCTGCTCACCGCGATCGCTTACATGTTCGTCGACTTCACGGCGTACTTCCGTGCGATCATCGCGCTGAGCGCCTCCGGATCGACCCCGGGCAGCGGTGACGTCTCCCGCTTCTCGTCCGCCTTGAGCGGATTCGTCATCGAGGTGCTCCTGATCGACGTGCTCGGCCTCGTGATCTACGGGCTCAGCGTGATGTTCGCCTACTTCGACTGGCGCGAGCTTCAGAGGCGCGGCTTCGTGCGCCCCTTCCACTGGGCCTGGACGTTCCTCGGCCAGCCGGTCTACGTGATCGGTCGCACCGTGGTGGCGCGTCGCCGAGGCGGGACGGACACGATGTGGCCGATCTGGGGCATGATCGCCGTGTTCGTCATCATCATCGTGCTGGTGGTCATCAAGGTGGTCATGGTGTTCAACGTCATCTACTCGACGGTGGGAACGTACGGACCCGGGGTGTCCTGAGCGCGCGACACGGCCCTGGCCCACGATAAGGTTGGGTTCGGGCACGACGAGAGGGAGCGTTCCGTGGAGTACTTGGTCTTCGCTGCAGGCGCGGTGATCTTCGGGCTGTTCTGCTTGTGGGCCTTCTACGACGCCGCGAAGGATGCTCACACGCGCAAGACGCACCCCGAGCGTGCCGCGATCGTCGACACCGAGCACCACGCGATCGAGGGCAGCCACTAGCCGCCCCGAGGCTCGCCTCGAGCGTCTCAGTCGTCGCTGCGAGCCAATTTGTCGTCGCTGCGAGCCAATTTCGCTCCGGCGGCGCGCAGCTCCTCCAGAGCGCGCTCGCTCGAGTCCGATGAGACGCCGGCCACGAGGTCGACGAGCACCCGGACATCCCGCCCGTCGGAAAGGGCGTCCAGCGCTGATGCCCGCACGCAGTAGTCCGTCGCGATTCCGACGACATCCAGTTCGCGCACGTCGGCGGCATCGAGCACGTCGCTGAGACCGGCGCCGTCGTCCGAGGTGCCCTCGTAGATGGAGTACGCCGGAACGCCCTGCCCCTTGCGGATGTGCACGTCGACGCGGCCGGCATCCAGGGCCGGGTGGTATTCGGCGCCCGACGTGCCGGCGACGCAGTGCACCGGCCAGGTGGTGACGAAGTCCGGTTCGGCGCCCGCCGCGGCGAAATGGCCGCCGTTGTCGTCGTCCGCGTTGTGCCAGTCCCTGGAGGCCACCACGAGGTCGTACCTGTCGCCGCTTCCGGCGAGCATCCGCGTGATTCCGGCCGCGACCGCGGCTCCCCCGGCCACACCGAGGGCGCCTCCCTCGGTGAAGTCGTTCTGCACGTCGATGATCAGAAGCCCGCGCGCCACTCCTTCATTGTGCCCGAGCATCCCTTGGTCCACCCCGAGCGCTGCCGGGCATGCGCGGGCAGACTGGACGGATGAGCCCTCGAGCGTTCGTCGGCACCTCCGGTTGGCGGTACCCGTCGTGGCGGGGCGACTTCTATCCGAAGGGCCTTCGGCAGAGGGACGAGCTCGCATACATCGCGACTCGGATGAACACGGTCGAGCTGAACGGGTCCTTCTACTCGCTGCAGTGGCCGACGTCGTACCGGCGCTGGCACGACGAGACGCCCGACGGCTTCGTGTTCGGGGTGAAGGGCGGCCGCTACATCACCCACATGCTGCGCCTGCGCGGCATCGAACAGGCGATGGCGAACTTCTTCGCGTCGGGAGTTCTGCTGCTCGGCGACAAGCTGGGTCCTGTGCTGTGGCAGCGGCCCGAGCGGGTCGAGTTCGACGCCGAGCTGCTCCTGGGTTTCTGCTCGCTGCTGCCGTCGACCATGCGCGAGGCGGCGGAGCTCGCCGTGAGGCACGACGAGAAGGTGAAGCGGGTGGAGGTGCCGTCGCTGAGCGACCTCGCAGCCGGGGCGGACGCACCGATACTGCACGCGCTGGAGCCTCGTCACTCCAGCTTTGCGGATGCTCGGGCTGCCGACATCCTTCGCCGTCACGGTGTCGCCATGGTGCTGGCGGACTCCGCCGGACGCTTCCCGGTGTTCGATGAGCCGACGGCCGGGTTCGTGTACGCGAGGCTGCACGGCGGTGAGGAGCTCTACACCAGCGGATACGACGAAACGTCGCTGAGGGTCTGGGCCGACCGGATGCTGCGGCAGTCCGCGGCGGATGACGCCGATCGCGACATCTACGTCTACTTCGACAACGACGCGAAGGGCTTCGCTCCATACGACGCGTTGGCGATGGCCGGTCTGCTGGGAAGCGTGTCGCCGGAAACGTGATGGATCGTCCCAGCCAGGTCGGAGCATTCGGGGGTTAGCCTGGCGCTCAGGGCCCACCCTCAAGGATTCCGCGAGGAGATTCGTGATGAAGAGACTTCTGAAGTGGCTGCCGGCCGTCGTGGCGCCGGTCGTGGTCGCGGGTGCCGTGGCGGCTCCCGCCTTCGCCAGCGGGCTGAGCGAGGCGCGCACGTCCACCCCGTCGGCGGCGCAGGTGCTCGCGCTGATGGCCAAGGCCAAGGATGCCCATTACTCCGGCAGCATCACCCAGTCGAGTGATCTCGGACTGCCCGAACTCCCGTCGGGTGCGATGGGCAGCGCGGGAAGCGGATCGTCGAACGCCCAGGCATCGAGCATTTTGGAGCTGCTGACGGCGTCGCACAAGGCGCAGGTCTACGTCGACGGTCAGAGCAAGCAGCGCATCCAGGTGCTGGACAGCCTCGCTGAGCGCGATGTCGTGCGCAACGGCACCGACCTGTGGACGTGGGACTCGAAGACGAACAAGGCCCTGCACGTGAAGCTGCCGTCGAAGACGGCGTCCCAAGACGGGGCCTCCGCGACACCGACCGCCACCCCGCAGAGCCTGGCCGACAAGCTCGTGCAGAACGCGAGCAAGACGTCGACGCTCACCGTCTCGAAGGGCTCGGTGGCCTCGCACGACGTGTGGCAGCTGACGATCACGCCGAAGACGACCGGCACGCTCGTCGGCAAGGCCGTTCTGTCCGTCGACACGAAGACCGGAGTGCCACTGGCCGCCGAGATCGACGCGCGTGGGCAGAAGACGTCAGCGGTGTCCGTCGCGTTCACGCGCGTCGACTTCGGCACGCCGGCCGCGTCGAACTTCACGTTCACTCCGCCGAAGGGTGCGAAGGTGACGCAGAAGTCGCTGCCGTCGCACGGCTCGCACGCCACGCATCCCGACAACCGCGTGCCCGGCTCGTTCGAGCGCCCGAACATCATCGGCTCCGGGTGGACCTCGATCGTGGCCGTTCCGGCCGGATCGCTCGGCGCCGGCATGTCCAGCCTCACTGCCGGTCAGTCGCACCTGCTGAACGAGCTCACCCAGTCCGTTGACGGTGGCCGAGGCCTTCAGACCTCGTTGTTCTCGGTGCTGATCACCTCGGACGGACGCGTGTACGCGGGCGCCGTTCCGCTCAGCGCGCTCGAGTCGGCGGCCAAGTGACGTCGGTCGGCGCGGCGCCCGGAACGACGGCCGCGCCGGCCAGCGGCGTTCCCGGCGGCGCGCCCGAACTCGCGATCGCCAGCACCGGGCTGACCAAGCGATTCGGACGTCAGGTCGCGGTCGACGGCCTCGAGCTGCGGGTTCCGCGCGGGTCGGTGTACGGCTTCCTCGGTCCGAACGGGTCGGGCAAGACGACCACGATCCGCATGCTGCTCGGGCTGACGGCGCCGAACGCAGGCGAGGTGGAGCTGCTCGGAGAACGGATGCCACGAGCATCCGCCACCGTGCTCCCCCGAGTCGGTGCTCTCGTCGAGGGTCCGGCGTTCTACCCGTTCCTCACCGGACGAGCGAACCTCAGCAGGCTCGACGCCGCCGACCCGAGGTCGGTCTCCAGCACGAGGCGCGATCGGGTCGCGGACGCGCTGGATCGTGTCGGACTGACGCACGCCGCGGACAAGAAGGCGCACGCCTACTCACTCGGCATGAAGCAACGGCTCGGCCTGGCCGGTGCGCTGCTGCGCGAGCGGGAGCTGCTCGTGCTCGACGAGCCCAGCAACGGGCTCGACCCGCAGGGCACGCGCGAGGTGCGCTCGCTCATCCGTCGGCTCGCCGACGAGGGTGCGACGGTCTTCGTCTCCAGCCACCTGCTGAGCGAGGTGGAGCAGCTGTGCAGCCACGTTGCGGTGATGCGCGCGGGCCGGCTGGTCGCATCCGGTTCCCTGGAGGAGCTGCGGGCCACCGGCGGCAGGGAGGCCGTGGTCCGAACTCCGGATGCCCGTGCGGCGGCGTCCGTACTCGCCGGGCGCGGGCTGGATCCGTCGGTTACCGGGGAGACTGTGACGGCGACTCTCGACGCGGACACCGCGGCCGAGGATCTGGTCGCCGCACTGGTCTCCGCCGGCGTTCGCGTGCGCGGGTTCGAGGTGACGTCGCCGTCGCTCGAGGACCGATTCGTGGCACTGACCGGGGAGGGGTTCGATGTCGCAGGGTGAGGCGACAGGGCTGGGGGCGCCGGCCGAGACGCCGGCGAGGGCGGAGCCCGCGGCGGAGACGGCGCACCTGCGTCCGTTCGCGCTTCTCGGGTCCGAGCTCGGCACGTTGTTCCGTCGGCGCCGCACGATCGCGATGCTCGTTGCGCTCGCCGCCGTTCCCGTCCTGATCGCCATCGTGGTGCGCATCACGCACGCCGGGTCCGGCGGACGGGGACCCGCCTTCCTCGGATCCATCACCGACAACGGGCTCTTCGTGGGATTCACCGCGCTCGTGGTGTGCATCCCGCTGTTCCTGCCGCTCACGCTCGGAGTCGTGGCCGGGGACACGATCGCCGGAGAGGCCGGGCTCGGCACCCTGCGCTACCTGCTTGTCGCGCCGGCCGGTCGCATCCGCCTCCTCGTCGTGAAGTACGCGGGCGTTGTCGCGTTCTCGCTCGCGGCCACCGTCGTGATCGTGCTGGCGGGCATCGGCATCGGAGCGCTCCTGTTCCCGATCGGACCGGTCACCCTGCTCTCCGGCGACACCGTCGACGCCGGCGGCTTCTTCGTGCGCACAGCGCTGATGGCCGGATACGTGACGATCTCCCTGCTCGGCCTCGGTGCCATCGGCCTGTTCATCTCGACACTGACGACCGTTCCGGTGGGCGCCATGGCGGCAACGGTCGTGCTCGCCGGAGTGTCGCAGATCCTCGACCAGCTCCCGCAACTCGACTGGCTGCATCCCTGGCTCTTCACGCACTACTGGCTCGGTTTCGGCGACCTGTTGCGCGATCCGATCGTGTGGGACTCGTACGGGCAGAACGCCGTGCTTCAGCTGGGATACATCGTGGTGTTCGGATGCCTGGCGTACGGCAGGTTCGCAACGAAGGACATCCTGAGCTGAGCGGTTCTCGCCCTGGGTCGCCAGTGCGGTGCAGATGTCGCCAGTGCGGTGCAGACTGGTCGGGTGCCCGAACTGCCCGAAGTGCATGCACTGGCCGCCGATCTCGAGAGCCGGTTGCACGGGCATGTCATCGACCGGCTCGACATCACCGCCTTCGCCGCGCTGAAGACCTTCGACCCGCCGGTATCGGCCCTGCACGGGATGCTCGTGGCCGGTGTCGGCCGGCACGGCAAGTTCCTCGACGTCACGGTGGTGCCTGAGGGCGAGGGCGGGTCGGCGCCTGACGAGCTGCACCTGATCGTCCACCTCGCCAGGGCGGGCTGGATCCGCTGGCGCGAGGCTGCGCCGGTGCCCGCCGCCCGCCCACGCGGTCGGAGCGCCGGCCCGCTCGCCGCACGACTCGTGCTCGACGACGGATCGGGCGTCGACATCACCGAGGCGGGAACGAAGAAGAGCCTCGCGATCTACCTGGTTCGCAGCCCCATTCAGGTGCCGGGCATCGCGCGGCTCGGACCCGACCCGCTGGCACCGGAGTTCACCGAGGAGGTCTTCGCGGGCATCCTCGCCGCCGCCGGCCGGGCTCAGATCAAGGGCGTGCTGCGCGACCAGGCGAGAATCGCCGGCATCGGCAACGCGTACTCCGACGAGATTCTGCACGCCGCGAAGATGTCGCCGTTCAAGCCGGCGAACATGCCGGCCGACGACGTGCACGCGTTGTACGAGGCGACCCAGTCGACACTCCGCGACGCGCTGGAGCGTGCGGACGGTCTGAAGGCATCCGAGCTGAAGGCCGAGAAGAAGTCGAACCTGCGCGTGCATGCCAGAACGGGCGAACCGTGCCCGGTGTGCGGCGACACCATCAGGCAGGTCATCTACGCGGACTCGACGTTCCAGTACTGCCCGACCTGCCAGACCGGCGGCAAGCCGCTCGCCGACCGGGTGCTGTCGCGGCTGCTGAAGTAGCGCGCTGACCTCCGGCCCTGGCGCGAGTTCAGTCTTCGGTCGTGGGCGTGAGCCGGAAGATGCGCAGCACTCGCCCGCTCGCGCGCTCGTAACCGCGGTACCCCGGCCACTGACGCTGAATATAGGCCCAGACGTCCTCACGCTCGTCGTCGCCGATGAGTTGCGCCTTCACGGGGATCGGCCTGCCGTGCACCACGGCGACCGCGTCGGGATGCGCGATCAGGTTCGCTGTCCAGGCCGGATGCGCGTCGCGGGCGAAGTTGCTGCCGGTCACGAGCATCCGTCCGTTCGGTTCCGGGCAGTACATCAGCGTCGTCTCCCGTTCGAGGCCGCTCTTCGCACCCGTCGTGCGCAGCACCAGCGACGGCACGAGGAGGCCGCTCAACTGCACTCTGCCGCGGCTGATGAACGCCATTGCGCGCTCGAGCGGCGGCATGACGCTCGGCCCGACGGCTCGGAAGAACCGGGTTCGCGAGAACCACGCAACGGATGCCCGCACGACGCGAACCGGGGACGACGTGCGCGGCGATGGCATGCGTCGATTCTGGCGCAGCCGTCTCCTCCCTCGCCTCGCATGTCACAACCGGCGCCGCTGTCTCGTCTCAGAGCATGAGGCAGGCAGAGCGCCGGGCCGAGAAGGGTGGATCATGCGGATCTTCGTGGCAGGTGGAAGCGGTGTGCTGGGCACGCGGTTGGTTCCGCTGCTGGTGGCGCGGGGACACGAGGTGGTCGCCTCCACCACGAGTGCGTCGAAGCTCGAGCTAGTGCAGAAGCTGGGCGCCGAGGGCGTCGTCATGGCCGGTCTCGATGCCGATGCCGTGCGAAAGGCGATCGTCGCCGCACGGCCCGATGCGATCGCACACGAGATGACCGCGATCTCGTTCGCGCACGCGGGC
The DNA here is from genome assembly GCF_051954055.1 of Humibacter sp. Taxonomy (NCBI): domain Bacteria; kingdom Bacillati; phylum Actinomycetota; class Actinomycetes; order Micrococcales; family Microbacteriaceae; genus Humibacter; species Humibacter sp. The sequence goes on from NZ_JBQCIE010000147.1 coordinate 47,141, forward strand.
AAGCCGGACATCAAGCATCCCGACCGGTGGTTCGCCGGCACGAACCGGCTTCGCACGGAGGGCACGGACAATCTGCTCGCCGCAGCTCGGGCCGCCGGCGTGACCCGCATCGTGGCGCAGGGTTACGCGAGCTGGAACGGCGACCCGGCCGGTCCGCCCGTGCAGAGCGAGGAGACGACGCTGAACCTCATGCCGGGGACCGCGTCCGAGGCGGGACTGCGGGCGCTGCAGCACGTGGAGAACCGGGTTCTGGATGCCGGCGGCGCGGTGCTGCGCTACGGCGCGCTCTACGGGCCGGGCGCGACGGACGATCAGGTCGAGCTGATCCGCAAGCGGCAGTACCCGCTGGTCGGCGACGGCGGTGGTCACAGTTCCTGGATCCACCTCGACGACGCGGCGAGCGCCACCGCGCTCGCGATCGAGCGGGGCGTGGACGGCGTGTTCAATGTCGTGGACGATGAGCCGGCGCCCGCGCGCGACTGGCTGCCGTACCTGGCGGAGTGTGCCGGCGCCAAGCCGCCGATGCGGGTGCCGGTGTGGCTGGCGCGACTGCTCGCCGGGGACCAGGCTGTGGTCATGATGACCGAGGGCAGGGCGTTCTCGAACGCGAAGGCTAAGCGCGAGCTGGGCTGGGAGCTGAAGTACCCGTCGTGGCGGCAGGGATTCCGCGCCGAGCTCGCGTCGTCGAGTCTCGCGAAAGCTTCGCGGTGACCTCGGACGACCGCGTTCAGCAGTTCGAGTCGCTGCGTCCCCTGCTGTTCTCGATCGCGTACCGGCTACTGGGGAGCGTCTCGGAAGCGGAGGACGCCGTGCAGGAGACGTGGGTGAGGTTCCAGGCATCCGATGCGCGCCCGGACTCCGTGAAGGCGTACCTGTCGACCGTTGTGACCCGGCTGTGCCTCGACGAACTGCGCTCGGCGCGGGTTCAGCGAGAGTCGTACGTCGGCCCGTGGTTCCCGGAGCCGCTGCTGAGCGATCCGTACGAGGATCCGGAGCGGGCGGCGGAGCTCGCCGACTCGCTGTCGACCGCGGCCCTTCTGCTGCTCGAGAGGCTCAGTCCGCTGGAGCGTGCCGTGTTCGTGCTGCGCGAGGTGTTCGGCTTCGGCTTCGCCGAGGTCGCGTCGGCGGTCGGCCGTTCCGAGGCCGCCTGCCGTCAGGCGGCGGTGCGAGCCAGAGCGCACATGGATGCCGGTCGTCGCCGCTTCGAGACCGATCGCGTCGCCCGTGACGCCCTCGCCGACCGGTTCTTCGATGCGCTGCGCGACGGTGACGTCGACTCGCTGCGCGAGCTGCTCACCGCCGACGTGCAGCTCGTCAGCGACAGCGGAGGGAAGGCACCGAACTGGGGCCGCGGCATGTTCGGTGACGACAACGTGGCCAGGGCGCTGGTCGCCATCCATGAGGCTTTCCGCGGCATCGGAGGCGTCGTGGAACGGCGCGAGCTCAACGGCGGCCCTGGCGCGGTCTTCCGCGACCGGGAGGGCCGGGTGCTCAACACGTGGAGCCTTGACGTGCTCGGCGGCAGGGTGCAGGCGATCCGCACCGTGCTGAACCCGGACAAGCTCGGCCACGTAGGCGAGGTGGCGGATGCCTGGGCCGTCGTGCACGAGGCGATGGCGGCTCGGCGCACGCAGCAGCCTGATTGACTTGGGTTCCATGACCGATCTGCAGCGCGTGACCGTTCTGGCCGGCGGCGTGGGAGGCGCCCGCTTCACCCGCGGGCTCCTCGCCCACCTGAAGGATGCCTACCCCGACGGGGACGGCGGCTCGACCGTGGCCGTCACCGTCGTGGTGAACACCGGCGACGACATGACGCTGAACGGGCTGCGGGTGTGCCCCGATCTCGACACCGTGATGTACACCCTGGGCGGAGGCATCAGCGAGGAGCAGGGCTGGGGACGCGACGACGAGACGCGGCGGGTCTCCGGCGAGATCGCCGCATACGGCAAGGGCTGGGACTGGTTCACACTCGGCGACCTGGACCTCGGAACGCACATCGTCCGCACCGAGCTGCTCCGCGACGGCGCGACGCTCAGCGAGGCGACCGAGTACCTGTGCAGACGATGGCGGCCGCAGGCCCGCCTGCTGCCGATGAGCGACACCCCCGTGGAGACGCACGTGCGGCTGGGCGAGGCGGCTGACGAGCATCCGTCTGGCTCGCTCATCCACTTCGAGGAGTGGTGGGTGCGGTATCGGGCCGGCGTCCCGGCCACGGGGTTCGTGCAGGCCGGGCTCGAGTCGGCGACCGCCGCACCAGGGGTGATCGAGGCGATCGGCGACGCCGACGTCGTCATCCTGCCGCCGTCGAACCCCGTCGTGTCGGTCGGGACCATCCTGAACGTGCCCGGCGTGCGGGACGCGGTGCGCGAGACATCCGCCCGCGTCGTGGGTGTGTCGCCGATCATCGGCGGCGCCGCGGTGCGCGGCATGGCGAATGCCTGCCTCACCGTGATCGGCGTCGAGACCTCCGCCGAGGCGGTCGGCCTGCACTACGGCGCGCGCCGCTCCGGCGGTCTGCTCGACGGCTGGCTGGTCGACGAGGTGGATGCGGATGCCGTGCCGGCACTGGAGTCCGCCGGCCTCGCCGCCCGCGCCGTACCGCTGTGGATGCGGGACGTTGCGACGACCTCGCGGATGGCCGCAGCGGCGCTCGACCTCGCCATGAGCTGACACACCGGCCCCAGGGCGGGGCAGGGTCCCTACGATCGGCTGCATGGCAGACCCCAACGACTACAACCAGCCGATCATCGACGAGTTCCGCGCCAACGGCGGCACCGTCACTCATTTCGGACGCGGCCTCGTGCTGCTGCACCACACCGGCGCGAAGAGCGGCGTCGAGCGTGTCACACCGGTCGCCGCGTGGCGAACGGCGCCGGATGCCTGGCTGATCGCCGCATCCAAGGCCGGCGCCCCGGACAACCCCGCCTGGTACCACAATCTGCTCGCGCACCCCGATCTGACGATCGAGACGCCCGACGACGGCGAGGTGCAGGTGCACGCCACCGGGCTGACCGGCGATGAGCGGGACAGCGCATGGCAGGAGTTCACGAGCCACTACCCCGGATTCCTCGACTACGAGAAGAAGACGGACCGCGTGATCCCCGTGGTACGGCTCACCCGACGCTGAGCGCGGTCGTAACCGGGGCGGTGCGAGTAGGCTCGCCACGAATCAGCTGTATGGCCTTGGCTTTGGGCCGCATCTCTCTTTTCCCTTGTTCCTGTCAGCCGATCGGCTCCCACGACGGCTATGCATGCAGAGGATGTCCGTGGCCGCGCAGCAGCTGACCGTTACCGATGTCTCCTCCCGCGGCCGCGCATCCACGAGTGCCTCCCTGGCCACCTCGTCGATGCCGCAGGAGGACGGCTCGGCCGCGGCGCGTCCGTCGCAGGAACGCATGGCGCAGGCGCTGGATCGCGCGCGCGAAGCAGCGGAGGCCAGCATCGCACCCGCACACGACGACGCCGAGACACTGTTGTTCGCTCGCGGCACCGACCTCGACAACCTGCTCGACATCGCGTCCCGCCTTCGCGACGAGGGACTCGAGCGAGCAGGCCGAGCGGGTGTGATCACGTACTCCCGCAAGGTGTTCATCCCGCTGACGCACCTGTGCCAGGACCGGTGCCACTACTGCATCTTCGTGCAGACTCCGGGCAAGCTCGCCAAGGCGGGGATCTCGCCGTTCCTCTCCGAAGAGGAAGTGCTGGAGATCGCCAGGCAGGGCGCCGCGATGGGCTGCAAGGAGGCACTGTTCACGCTCGGCGACCGGCCGGAGAATCGCTGGCAGGTCGCCCGCGAGTGGCTCACCGAGCACGGGTACGCGTCGACGCTCGAGTACATGCGGGCGATGGCGATCCGGGTGCTCGAGGAGACCGGGCTGCTCCCCCACCTCAATCCGGGCGTGATGAGCTGGGCCGAGCTGCAGCGGTTGAAGCCCGTCGCACCCTCGATGGGCATGATGCTGGAGACCACGTCGGTGCGGCTGTGGGCGGAGAAGGGGCAGGCGCACTTCGGTTCGCCCGACAAGGATCCTGCGGTGCGGATGCGCGTCATCGACGACGCTGGGCGCTCCCAGATCCCGTTCACCACGGGTGTGCTCCTCGGCATCGGCGAGACCGTGCGCGACCGCGTCGACGCGACGTTCGCGCTGAGGGACTCGCACGCCAGGTGGGGGCACGTGCAGGAGGTGATCGTTCAGAACTTCCGGGCGAAGGATGCCACCGCCATGATGCACCGTCCCGACCTCGCGGCCGACGAGTACGCGGCCGCAGTCGCCGTCACCAAGCTCGTGCTCGGACCGGATGCCCGCGTGCAGGCACCCCCGAACCTCACCGACCACGACGAGTTGGCTCTGCTGATCCGCGCGGGCATCGACGACTGGGGAGGCGTCAGTCCGCTCACGCCGGATCACGTCAATCCGGAGCGGCCCTGGCCGCAGATCGACGAACTCGCCCGACTCACCGCCCTCGCCGGCTACGCGCTGCACGAGCGGCTCACGGCGCACCCGCACTTCGTGCGCCAGGGCGAGCCGTGGATCGACCCGGCCGTGCTCCCGCACCTGCGGGCGCTCGCAGACGACTACGGCCTCGCGGACGAGGCGGCACCGGTGGTCGGCCGCCCCTGGCGCCCCCAGCCGGAGCCCGCGGAGCCGACTGCGGGGGGCGGAGCTGGCCTCGGCGCCTTGCTCGAGGCGGCCCGGCGCGATCCGGCTGGGCTCGACGACGAGGACTACGTCGCGCTGCTGGCCGCGGACGGCGACGAGCTCGAGGCGCTGGCCGCTGTCGCGAACGGTGTGCGGCGCGAGCGCGTCGGCGACGAGATCACCTACGTCGTCAATCGCAACGTCGACGCGTCACTGCTCGACAGGACGCGTCCTGAGGGCACGCTCACGCTCGACCTGGTCACGGCGCTGGCGGACGAGGCCGCGGAGCTCGGGGCCACGGAGGTCTGCGTGCAGGGGCTGGTCTCCGACGAACTGCCGGCATCAGCGTATCCGGACCTGATCAGGGCGATCCATGCTCACCAGCCGCAGCTGCACGTGCACGCCTACCGCCCGGTCGAGCTGCTCGACGGGGCGGCGCGGTTCCATATGCGGTTGCCGGATTATCTCCGGATGCTTCGCGACGCTGGCGTGGGAACGGTGCCCGGCACGGGCGCGCGCATTCTCGACGACCGCATTCGGGCGATCCTCTCCGGCGGCAGCGAGCTGCCGGTCGCCGAGTGGATCTCGACGGTTGAGGCGGCACATCGAGCCGGGCTGCGCTCGACCGCGACGATGGTCTACGGACACATCGAGACGGCGACCGACCAGGTGGCGCACCTACGGATGCTCGCCGAACTTCAACGACGCACCGGCGGCTTCACGGAGTTCATCGCGATGCCGTTCGTGCCGCAGGACTCGCCCGTCGCGGTCGCGGGTGCGCGCCCGGGGCCGACGCTCCGGGAGTCGCGAGCGGTCCACGCCGTCGCCAGGCTCATGCTCGCCGGAACGATCGACCATCTGCAGGCGGCGTGGACGAAGCTCGGCTTCCACGGCACGCGCCTGGTGCTGCGCGGTGGCGTCGACGACTTGGGCGGCGTGCTGATCGACGGCGAGGTCGCGCCGTGGGCCGGCCCCGAGCAGGGCCGCGTGCTGACCGTGACGGACATGCGGCGCATCGCCGACGAGGTGGCACGTCCGCTGGTGCAGCGCACGACGACGTACGAGCGGGTCGGCGGATGACGGTCGAGGTCGACGTCGCGATCGTCGGTGCCGGGTTCGCCGGGTTGGGTCTCGGCATCCGGTTGAAGCGCCGCGCCGCAGACGAGCGCACGGCTGAGTCGTTCGTGATCCTCGAGCGTGCCGACGACGTCGGCGGTACCTGGCGTGACAACGTGTACCCGGGCGTGGCATGCGACATCCCCTCGCACCTGTACTCCTACTCGTTCCGCACGAAGCCGGACTGGTCGCACGTGTACCCGAGCGGCGCCGAGCTGCAGGAGTACCTGCGCGAGTGCGCACGCGAGGAGGGCCTGCTCCCCCACCTACGGTTCGGCGAGCCCGTCACGGATGCCCGCTGGCTGGCGAACGACGAGCGCTGGCTCGTCACCACACCCGTCGCCCAGTACCGCGCGCGCGTTCTGGTGAGCGCGGTGGGCAGGCTGAGCGAGCCGCGCATCCCTTCGATCGACGGTCTCGGCGGATTCCGCGGCCCCGTCATGCACACCGCGGCCTGGGACGACACGTTGCCGCTCGCGGACGCCCGGGTCGGGCTGGTCGGCACCGGCGCGTCGGCGGTGCAGCTGCTGCCGGAGCTTGCGCGTTGTGCCCGCCACGTCACGGTGTTCCAACGAAGCGCACCCTACGTGGTGCCACGCGGAGATCGCGCGTACTCTGCGGCCGAGCTCGACGAGCTGACGGATGCCGCCGCCCGCCAACGCCTGCGCGAACAGATCTTCTGGGACGCCGAGACGGCGTTCCCGCAGCGACTCGGCGTGCCGGAGGCCATCGGTGAGCTTCGTGATCGGGCGCGCACGCACCGCGAAACGCAGGTGCCGGACCCGGTGCTGCGCGCTGCACTGACCCCCGACTACGAGATCGGCTGCAAGCGCGTGCTGCTCTCCGACGACTTCTACCCCGCGTTGCAGCGTCCGAACGTGACGCTCGAGGCATCCGCTCTCAAGCGCATGGATGTCTCCACCGCCGTCGCCGAATCCGGCGCACGCCACGAGGTGGACGTACTCGTCTTCGCGACCGGATTCCACGCAACGCGCCCGCCGTTCGCCGACCTCGTGGCCGGGCGGGACGGCATCCGGCTCGCCGACCACTGGTCGGACGGCATGCGCGCCTACGCCTCCACCGTGGTGCACGGCTTCCCGAACCTGTTCGTGCTCGACGGGCCGAACGCCAGCCTCGGCCACAACTCGGCCGTCTACATGATCGAGGCGCAGCTGGACTACGTGCTCGGTGCGCTCGACCACCTCGGAGCGTCCGGCGATCCGCTCGAGATCCCACTCGACGCCGAGGATGCCTACGTCGCCGCGATCGATGCCGCCGCCCGCGACACGGTCTGGCTGAGCGGCTGCACGAGCTGGTACGTCGACGAGCGCAGCGGCCGCCTCGCCCTGCTGTGGCCCGGATACGCGCACACGTTCCGCGAGCGAAACGGCACGTTCGACCCCGCCGTCTACCGCGTTCCGGTCGCGAGCTGACCCCACGCTGCGGGGCGCGCTCGCTAACGTCGAGACATCCGATCCGCGAGCGCCCCCGTGCTCGCTCGAACACCAGGAGAACCGTGCCCAGTCAGGACGCCCCCGTTCGCATCGGCGTGCAGCTGCAACCGCAGCACGCCGAGTACCCGACCCTGCGCGACACCCTGCTGCGCCTCGAAGATCTCGGCGTCGACATCGCCTTCAACTGGGATCACTTCTACCCGCTCTCCGGCGAGCGGGACGGGCTGCACTTCGAGGGATGGACCATGCTCGCCGCCTGGGCGGAGCAGACCGAACGCGTCGAGATCGGCCCGCTCGTCACGTGCAACAGCTACCGCAATCCGGACCTGCTGGCCGACATGGCCCGCACCGTCGACCACATCAGCGCGAAGCCCGCGCCGGACGGGACGCCCGGAACCGGTCGGCTCATCTTCGGCATCGGCTCCGGCTGGTTCCGGCGCGACTACGACGAGTACGGCTATGAGTTCGGCACGGCAGGCTCGCGTCTGGACGCCCTCGCCGAAGCCATGCCGCGCATCAAGCGGCGCTGGCAGAAGCTTAATCCGGCGCCGACCCGCGACATCCCTGTGCTGATCGGCGGTGGCGGCGAGCGCAAGACCCTGCGCATCGTCGCCGAGCACGCGGATATCTGGCACAGCTTCTCCGATTCCGACACGCTGCGCCACAAACTCGGCGTGCTGGACGGCTGGTGCGAGACCGTCGGTCGCGACCGCGACGAGATCACGATCTCGGTGGAACCCAGCCGCACGGCATCCCGCTCAGAGCTCGACGAATTCCACTCGCTCGGCGCACGCCTCTACACGCTCTCCATCAGTGCCCCGCACTACGACTGGGACAGCGTGCACCGCCTGCTCCAGTGGCGCGACGCCGTGAACGGCTGAGATGCCCGTTCTCTGTGCGGCGGATGACGCCAGCCTGCGCGCACAGACTCGCGAGTCAGTTCGGCCCACGACCGCGCGCGAGGCGATCCAGGTCCTCCGTCGTGAGGCGGATGGCTGCGGCCGCGACGTTCTGCTCGAGGTGACTCATGTCGCCCGTGCCGGGAATGGCGAGAACGTTGGCTCCTTGGTGGAGGGTCCAGGCGAGTCGAATCTGCGACGCCGTCGCGCCGTGTTCGTTCGCGATCTCGGTCACGATCGGATCCGTCTCGTGAGGCCGCCCGCTCTCCCCTCCTGTACCGGCCAACGCGAAGTACGGCACGAAAGCGATGCCTCGGCGCGTCGTCTCCGCGAGCACGCCCAGGGTCTCAGGGCTCTGCTGATCCAGACCGAAGCGGTTCTGCACGCTGACCACCTGCGCAATGCCGAGGGCTTCGACCAGCTGTGCGGTCGAGACGTTCGAGACGCCGAGCTCACCGATCAAACCCTCGGTCCTCAGGTCCGCGAGAGCCTCGAAATGTTCCCCGATCGCGCCGGAGCCGAAGACTCGCAGGTAGACGAGGTCGAGCCGGTCTCTGCCGAGCTGACGCAAGTTCTCCTCGACCTGTCCGCGCAACTGCTCCGGTCGGGCCGGCTCGATCCATTCGCCCGAGGCGTTTCGCGCCGGGCCGACCTTGGTCGCAATGACGAGATCGTCGTCGTGGTCGGGGAACGCCGCGTTGATCAACTCGTTGGCGGAGCGGAGCGGCGAGAAGTAGAACGCGGCTGTGTCGTAGTGAGTGACGCCGAGCTCGCGCGCGCGACGCAGAACGGCGATGGATTCCGCGCGGTCGCGGCTCGGCCCCGCTCTGAACGGCGAAGCCGAAGCCAGTCGCATCGCCCCGAAGCCCATGCGACTCACGCACAGGCTCCCGAGCCGCGAGGTACCGCCCGCTTCCCGCATCCGGCCGTCATCCGCTGCCACTACGTCTCCTCACCACGCCGCCGCCATCATCGGATTCCTCGCATGGTATCGATCGGCCGAGTGGGCCCCGGCCTCTCAACGACGAGATCGCGGGTCGCCTCGCCCAGGCGGTCACGAGTCTCGTTCAGGGCCGACGCGTCGTCGACGTCGAGGCGCAGCGTGGAGCCCGCCGGAACGGCCAGCTCGCGGAAACCCGCCTCTGCATGACGGAGGCGGGAGTCGGCTCCGAAACGGGCGGAGACCGCGGCCCCCGGTGCCGCCGTGACCGCGGTGGTGCCGGTCCCGTCGTGGTCGGGCACGAACGCATACGGATGCCCGCCCTTCGCCGCATCCACCGCGAGCCGCAACGCGTCGTCGAGGTCATCGGCCAGAAGGGCCGGAAGGTCGCCGACCAGCACGGCGACGAACGATCCCGGCCAGCTCTCATGTGCGGCCGAGACTCCGGCCGCGACCGCCCCATTGAGGCCCATGCCAGGGTCCGGGACGACGGAATCGACCAGGTCGCCGAGCACGTCGCCCAGTCCCGCTTCCGCCGTGACGACGAGTACCCGGTCCACGGAACGCGCGCACCGAACGGCACGAAGAGTATCGGTCAGGAATGCGAGCGACAGTTGCCTCCTGTCGATCCCTGCCGCGTCCGCGAACCGGGATTTCGCGCTGTCTCCTCCCTTGAACGGGATGACGACCGTCCACCGCGGCTCCGCTCCCGCCGCGAGAGCGAGACCGGCCGCCAGGCCGCGCCGGTATCCCTCGGCGAGCCCCTCGTCGGTGCCCAACCGGAACATGTCGCCCTGACCGGTACGGGTCAATGAGCGACCCGTCGTGAACGGCGCTTCGTCATCCGTCACCAGGCGGGAGGCTCCGCGCACGACCGCAATCGGGCATCCGCTCGCCTTGCCCTTCACGAGGTCGCCGAGCGCCGCCAGCTCGTCGCCGACCGCCGGCTGCGTCACGGCGAGCGGCTTGCCCGAGGCATCCGTCTGGCCGCGAAGGTCGTCGACGACGCGCACCCCCGCAGCACCGATGGCGACATCCGTCTGACCGATGCGCCAGGTGCGGCCCAGGGTGTCGCTGACGATCACGCCGAGCTGCACGCCGAAGCGCGCGCTCCAGGCGTCGCGCAGGGCGCCTGCAGAGGCATCCGGATCCTCGGGCAGCAGCAGCACGACGCCGTCGGGGGCGTTGCTCGCGTCCACTCCCGCCGCGGCGCCCACGACGCCCTGCCTGTTCTCGACGATGCGGGTGAGTCCGCCGTCGTAGGCGCGTGTGGCGACGACGCGGACCGTCTCCGCACTGATGGCGTCCTCGCGGTCCGCGGCCGAGATGACACGGCCCTCGGCCTTGGAGACGACCTTGCTCGTCACGACGAGGACGTCGCCTGGCCGGAGGGTGTGTTCCGGATGCTCGTGGGCATCCGCTTCGAGAGCGTCACCGACCAACGCGGCGAGGTCGTCGCCCGGCACCACCTCGCGGATGCCCGGAACAGCCCACGCGCTGATCGTTGCGTTCATAGCGGATCGACTCGTGTCGCGAACCGACCGCCGAGACGGCGGTCGGCGCTGGCGTCGCGGCGGAGGCCAGAAATGGCCTCCGCTCCTAGCTCCAGCGCGCTCATCGGTGGAGCCCCGGCAGCACATCGCGCCCGAAGACCTCGATCCACTCCCGCTGGTTGCGGCCGACGTTGTGCAGGTAGACCCGGTCGAAACCGAGGTCGACGTACTTCTGGATCGCCGCGCGGTGCACGTCGGGGTCGCTGGAGATGACCATGCGTCCCTCGAAGTCCTCAGGGCGAACGAGCTTGGCGATCTGCTCGAACTCGAACGGCGAGCGGATGTCGGCCTTCGGGAACTTCATGCCGCCGTTCGGCCACTGAAGCATCGCGTTCGCCAGCGCCTCCTCGTCGGTCGGAGCCCAGCTGAGGTGCAGCTGCAGCACGCGGGGAGCGTTCTCCGGGTTCTTGCCGGCGTCTCGCTGCCCTTCGTCGAACTTCGCGAACAGCCCGCTGATCTTCTCCAGCGGCGCACCGACCGTGATGAGGCCGTCGACGCTCTGACCGGCACGCTTCGCCGTCACCGGGCCGGCCGTCGCGATCAGGATCTCCGGCGCCTGTTCCGGCATGGTCCACAGCCGCGTCGACTCGAGCTTGAAGAACTGCCCGGAGTGTTTCGCATCCCTGCCGGCCAGCGATGCCGAGAACAGCTTCTTGATGATGTCGATCGCCTCGAACATGCGGTTGATGCGCTCAGGCGCCTCCGGCCAGTAGCCGCCCACGATGTGCTCGTTGAGCGCTTCGCCGGAGCCGAGCCCGAGCCAGTGCCGCCCCGGATACATCGCGGCGAGCGTCGCGGATGCCTGCGCCACGATCGCGGGATGGAACCGAAAGCTCGGCGTCGTGACACCCGGCCCGAGGTCGCCCTTTGTGCGCTCGCCGATGGCCGTGAGCACGTTCCAGACGAAGGATGCCTGCCCTTGAGTCGGCACCCAGGGCTGGAAGTGATCGGCGGCCATCACCCCCGAGAATCCGTGCTGTTCGGCGTGCGCGCTCAGTTCGACGACCTCCATCGGGGCGAACTGCTCGAGCATCGCGGCGTATCCGACTTGGAGTTCTCGCGTGGCCATGGGCTCCATTCTGCCGACCGTGCCCCGCGGGCGGGAATGTCCCCTTTACAAGGGCCACGACCGGCAATTAGTCTTCCAACGCTACAAATGTATCGAAAGGCTTTCGATACCGATCAGCACTCATCGCACAAAGGAGTAGCGAACCGTGAGAATCACCCGCGCACAGATGGTCGCCTCGACGATCGCCGCCACCGCGACGCTCGCCCTCATCCCCGGCATCGCGCTGGCCCAGCCGAGCCATCCGCTGCCCGCTCCACCCGGCCCCGTCGCCCACCCGACGCATCCGGTCACACCCGGTTCGGGCATCCCCGCCGACTCACTGCGTGCACTGGGTGCCAAGGTGGGCCTGCGGATCGGGACCGCCGTGAACGCCGACGAACTGGCATCCGATTCCACCTACGACTCGATCACGGCCCAGCAGTTCTCCACTGTCACGGCGGAGAACGTCATGAAGTGGGACACGATCGAACCCACCCAGGGTCAGTACAACTTCGGTCCTGCCGACCAGCTGGTCGCTTTCGCCGAGGCGCACGGGCAGCTGGTGCGCGGCCACAACCTCGTCTGGCAGAACCAGCAGCCCGCGTGGTTCACCGCCGAGGCCGCATCGCTGACGCCCGACCAGGTGAAGACCATCCTCAAGCAGCACATCATCAGCGAGGTCTCGCACTTCAAGGGCAAGATCTGGCAGTGGGATGTCGTCAACGAGCCCTTCAACGAAGACGGCACGTTCACGAACAACATCTGGTACCAGAAGCTCGGCGCCGACTACATCGCGGATGCCTTCACGTGGGCCCACGAGGCGGATCCGAAGGCGAAGCTCTTCCTCAACGACTACAACCTCGAGTACACCGGCACCAAGAGCAACGCGGCCCTGGCGTTTGTGAAGCAGCTCAAGGCCGAGGGCGTGCCGATCGACGGCGTGGGATTCGAGACGCACCTGGACACGCAGTACGGGCAGCCCGACCTGCTGAACAATCTGCAGCGGTTCGCGGCAGCCGACTTCGACGTCGCGATCACCGAGGCGGACGTGCGCACCACGCTGCCGGTCACCGCGGTCGAGCAGTCCGCACAGAACGCGGACTACTCGCTGTCGCTGCAGGCGTGCCTGCAGGTCTCGCGCTGCATCTCCTACACGGTCTGGGGCTTCGACGACCAGTTCTCCTGGGTGCCGGACACCTTCACCGGTGAGGGCGCAGCCGACATCTACAACGACTTCCAGCCGAAGCCGCAGTACTACACGCTGCAGCAGGACCTGGAGCTGGCCACGGGATCCGCACCGCGCGTGAGGCGCTGAACTCGATTCGCTGGACGAGCGGTGCGAGCCGAAGCATCTGAACCTCGGCTCGCGCCGCTCGTCGGTGAACATGGCGGACGGATTGCCAGCCTCCTGACGGTTTCGGGCATACGTTCAGCGGTAGCCTCGGAGGCAGCGATCGGCGTTTTGCCCTTGGCATAGGACCGGCTCGGAAGGGCCGACCATCGGACAGGCAAAGATCATCGCCGCATCATCCACATCCCTTGCACTTCCCGAAGGACGTCTCGGCGCGGTCCGCGCGACAACCCGCATGAGCGGCACCCGCACCGACCTGACCGCCTCGTACACCGCAGTGTCGCGGGCCGTGAAGTCCAAGGATCTTCTGCGCCGTGCCGGCGGTTTCTACCTCCTGGTCGCCATCGGTCTCTTACTGGCCACGGTTGCAGACGTGGCAGGCATGGTCCTCCTCGGCCACAGCTGGTTTCAGCTCATCCTCGCCGGCGTTCTCGGCCTGATCTTCACCCAGTTCGCGTTCCTCTCGCACGAGGCCGCCCATCGGCAGATTCTGAAGTCCGGCCCCGCCAATGACCGACTTGGGCGCTACATCGGAACGTTCGTCGTCGGGATGAGCTACGCCTGGTGGATGAACAAGCACACCCGCCACCACGCCAACCCGAATCAGGTGGGGAAAGACCCCGACATCGCCGTCGACACCATCTCGTTCCTCGAGGAAGACGCCGCGAAGCGCACTGGCTTCATGGCTCTGCTCACCCGCCGCCAGGGCTACCTGTTCTTCCCGCTGCTCACCCTTGAGGGTGTGAACCTGCACCTGACGTCCATGCGTCACCTCTTCGGACGTGGTCAGGTGAAGCGACGCAAGACCGAGATCACCCTGCTGGCGGTGCGGTTCGCGATCTACCTCGGGCTGCTGTTCGTGTTCCTTCCTCCAGGCATGGCCGCAGCCTTCCTCGGTGTGCAGCTCGCGGTGTTCGGCGTCTACATGGGGGCATCCTTCGCGCCGAACCACAAGGGCATGCCGATCATCCCCGCCGACGTCAAGCTGGACTTCTTCTCCAAGCAGGTGCTCACCTCCCGCAACATTCGCGGTGGATGGTGGGCGACCATGCTCTTCGGCGGCCTCAACTACCAGGTGGAGCACCACCTGTTCCCGAGCATGGCGCGGCCCCACCTCGCCCAGGCACGTCTGATCGTGCGCGAACACTGCGCGGCGTCCGACGTGGCATACACCGAGACCTCGCTGGCGAGGTCGTACGCGATCGTCATCGCCTACCTCAACCGGGTCGGCCTGCAGGCTCGAGATCCCTTCGCCTGCCCGGTCGTCGCCCAGTACCGTGGGGTGTAGTGCGCGGCGCCCAGCGCATCAAGAACGTCGGCAGCGACATCGCCGCCGCACGGGGGAGCGCAAACTCGCGGTCCTCGAACACGAATAAAAGGAATACGACGCATGGCCACCGGCACCGTCAAATGGTTCAACTCTGACAAGGGCTACGGCTTCATCGCCCCCGACGACGGCTCGGCCGACGTCTTCGCCCACCACTCCGCCATTCAGGGAACGGGCTACCGCAACCTGGAAGAGAACCAGAAGGTGGAGTACGACGTGGAGCAGGGTGCCAAGGGCCCCCAGGCCACGAACATCCGCAGCGCGCAGTAGCAGCACCTGCACACGAGCGCGGGTCGGCGGGGATCGCTCCCCCGGACCCGCGCTTCTGTGTGTCCGAGGCCGTAACGATAACGTTCAACGCATGGACATCGGATTCCACATCGCCGACTTCACCTGGGACGTACCGCCGGAGCAGCTGGGGACGACCTTCGCCCGCGCAGCACAGGAGGCGGAGGCCGCCGGCATCAAGCGCATCACCGTGATGGACCACTTCTGGCAGATCCCCAACATCGGGACCCCGGAGAAGCCGATGCTCGAGGGCTACACGGCGTTGGGCTTCCTCGCCGCTCACACCTCCAGCGTGCTGCTGCACACCCTCGTGGCCGGCGTGATCTACCGCGAGCCGGCCATCCTCGCCAAGCAGATCTCCACGCTCGACGTGCTCTCCGGAGGCCGTGCCGGGCTCGGCATCGGCGCCGGCTGGAACGAGGAGGAGTCGCGCGGGCTGGGCATCCCGTTCCCACCCACGAAGGAGCGGTTCGAGCGGCTGGAGGAGGCGATCCAGATCTGCCTGCAGATGTGGAGCGACGACGAGGGCCCGTACGACGGCGAGCACTACCATCTGGGCCGCACGCTCAACTCGCCGCAGCCCTTGAGCCGGCCGCGACCGTACCTCATGATCGGCGGCGTCGGCGAGAAGAAGACGCTCCGATTCGTGGCCAGATACGCGGATGCCTGCAACATCTTCGGCTCCCCCGATGCCGCCCACAAGCTCGACGTGCTGCGCCAGTGGTGCGACGTCGAGAACCGCGACTACGACACGGTCGAGAAGACCACCACGACGGCGTTCACGCCGGGAGCGGATCTCGATGAGTTCGTCGGCCGGCTCGACGGACTCCGCGAGCTGGGGTTCACCACCGCCTACGTCTCGGCACGCGTGCCCGACCCGCTGCACGCGGTCGAGTTCCTTGGCCGAGTAGCAGAACGGGTCGCATGACGCGCGCGCGAAGCGGGCGCACGAGAAGGAGCAGAGTATGCCGCTGACAGGGGAATGGGAACCGGGCACGTCCGACTGGGCGCGCAAGCAGGTCGAGGAGTTCGAGGCATCCGACGGGGCGAAGGCGAACACGCTGCGTGGCGTGCCGATCGTCGTGGTGACCTCGGTGGGCGCGAAGTCGGGAAAGCTGCGCAAGAATCCGGTGATGCGCGTCGAGCACGACGGGGAGTACGCGGTGGTCGCGTCGAAGGGCGGCGCCGACCAGCATCCGACCTGGTATTACAACCTCAAGCAGAATCCGAACGTCGAGCTGCAGGACGGCCCGGAGCGCCACGACTACATCGCGCACGTGGCCGAGGGCGCCGAGCGGGATGCCTGGTGGGAGCGCGCGGTCGCGGTCTGGCCCGACTACGCGAACTACCAGAAGAAGACCGACCGGCAGATCCCGGTGTTCGTGCTGACGCCCGTCTCAGCGGCCTGACCGAAGCACCGCAGCGCCGGCGAGGATCGCCTCGCGCACGCGGTCGAGCGCGGGGCTGCGCAGGTTCCACTGCTGCCAGTAGAGCGGCACGTCGATGCCGTGCTCGTCGAGCACGATCACGTCGTCGCCCGCCTGTGGCTGCTGCACCATGGGGATCATGCCCCAGCCGAACCCGAGCCGCACCGCGGCGACGAAATCGGCGGATGCCGGCACCTGATTCCTCGGCGGCGTCGCCTCGTCGACCCGGTGCTTCCGAAGGTAACGGTGCTGCAGGTCGTCCTTGCGGTCGAAGTCCACGTACGGCGCCTCTCGAAGCGCGGCGGCCGTGACGCCGTGCGGGAACCAGCGGGCGGCGAACTCGCGCTCGGCCGTCGGCACGTAGCGCATCACGCCGAGCGGTTCGACCGTGCAGCCCTGAACGGGTGCCGAGTCGGCCGTGATCGCCGCCATGACCGTGCCGTCGCGCAGGTATGACACGGTGTAGTCCTGGTCTTCGCGGTGGAACTCGAAGTCCAGGCCATCGAGGCCTGCGAGCGCGGGCAGCACCCACGTCGCCAGCGAGTCCGCGTTCACACCGAGCGGAATCAACCGTCGGCTTCCCTCCTCGCCCGCGAGGTCAAGCGCCAGCGCACCGGCGAGCGCATCCAGCTGCCGCGCGACGCGGAGCGCTGCAGCGCCGGACTCGGTGACGGCGACCGGTTTCGAGCGCACCAGCAGCACGCGGCCGAGGGATGCCTCCAGCGCGCGGATGCGCTGGCTCACGGCCGACGGCGTGATGTGCAGGGCGCGGGCGGCGGCATCCAGCGTGCCGTGAGTCACGGCGGCGTCGAGAGCACGCAGCTGCGCGAGGTCCAGGTCCATCGACAGCAATGCTAATGCTCCATAAGAAAGCGTAGCTTCACTTCATGCAGCAACGACCGTATGGTCGTTCGGTGTCCACCTCTCTCGCGCTCGCATCCGTGACGTTCGCAGTGCAGGCCGTGCACCAGGGCCCGGCCGGCGCGGCGCTCGGCACGGTGTTCGCCGGGCTGGGGTTCAGCCTCTCCCTGATCGTGGCGATCGGCGCGCAGAACGCATTCGTGCTGCGTCAGGGGCTGCGTCGCGAGCACGTGCTGCCGATCGTGATCGTGTGCGCCGGCAGCGACGCCGTGCTGATCACGGCGGGGATCGCCGGCATCGGGGCGCTCGTGCTCGCCGCCCCGTGGGCGATCGCGATCGTGCGCTGGGTGGGTGTGGCGGTCCTCGTGCTGTACGGGGCGCTCGCGGCGAAGCGGGCGTTCCGTCCGGGCGAGCTGGATCCAGCTTCGGGGTCGGGCCCCGCCGGGCTCTGGGCGGTGCTCGGTGCATGCTTCGCGTTCACGTGGCTCAACCCGCACGTCTACCTCGACACCGTCGTGCTGATGGGCACGGTGGGCAACGGCTACGGTGCGAACCGCTGGTGGTTCGCGCTCGGCGCCGCGCTCGCGAGCGCGATCTGGTTCACGGCGCTCGGTTTCGGCGCTCGCCTGCTCGGGCCGCTCTTCCGCTCCCCCGTCGCATGGCGGGTTCTCGACGTGCTCATCGCGATCACGATGTTCGTCATCGCCGTCACGATCGCGCTGGAGGCTCTTCACGACGGTGTTTGATGAGGCGTCCGTTCAGCTCTCGGCGATGCCGATCCTCGCGTGCAGACGCTTCATCCAGCGCGGTGCCCACCACATGATGCGCTCCTGCCACGTCATGAACGCGGGCACGAGCAGGCAGCGCACCAGTGTCGCGTCGATGAACACGGCGAAGGCGAGGGCGACGCCGAGCTGCTTGATGATGATGAGGTCGCCGGTCGCGAACCCGGCGAAAACCACGATGATGATGAGCGCGGCTGAGGTGATGATGCGCCCGGAGCGCTGCAGTCCGAGCGCGATCGCCTCGCGGCCCGGCAGGCCGGCATCCACCCGTTCCTTGATGCGGGAGAGGATGAACATCTCGTAGTCCATCGCCAGGCCGAAGCCGAACGCCAGCGCGAGAAGCAGCACGATCACGTCGACGCCGTACACGCGATCGGCGTCGAAGCCGAGGATGCCCGCGAACGCGCCGTCTTGGAAGCCCCAGACGAGAAGTCCGAGCGACGCCCCGAGCGAGAGCGCACTGGCCACCAGCGCCTTCAGAGGGATCACGAGCGATCCGGTCATCAGGAACAGCAGCGCGATCGTGCCGGCCGCGACGATGAGGATCGCCCACGGTGCCCCGCGTGCCAGCGAATCGGCGAGGTCCACGGTTCCGGCGTCGATTCCGGTGACCCAGTGCGCGAACGGCGGCGGGTCGGCACGGATGCTCCGCACCACCTCGATTCCGTCGCGCGGGTTCACCTCGACGCGGGCGGTCCACGACTCACCCGACTTCTGCGGCTGCTGCACGGACGCGACGTGCGGGAGCTTCGACACGTCGCGGGTCCAGTCCACGAGGTGCTCGCGGGTCGTGGTGACGAGCTGCACTCGGGCGGGTGCGGCATCCGGGAACTCGTCGGTGAGCGTGGTCTCGAACGTGTACTGACTGGAGGCTCGCGGCACAGCATCGATGCTCGTGTTCGCCAGGGTCAGCGCGACGACGGGACTGCCGAGCAGCAGGAGCACGACGACGCAGCCGAGCGTGACGAGCGCCGGATGCCTCTGCACGCGGCGGGTGAGCCGGGAGAAGAAGCCCTCCTCGGGTGCGACATCGCCGAACCGCGTGATGTACCGGCCGAGCCAGGGCAGCCGGGTGAGCGCTCCGGGCCTCAGCAGCTTCTGCCCCGTGAGGCCGATGATCGCCGGGATGAGAGTGGTCGCCGACAGCATGGCGATCACGGTGACGGCGATCGCCGCGATGCCTACCGCGTGCACGAAGGTCGGCTCGAAGACGAGCAGCCCGAGGCTGGCGATCGCGAACGTCGTGCCGGAGAACAGCACGGTGCGTCCGGCGTGGTCGAGCGCCGATGCGACCGCGGCGAGCCTCGTCGCGGGGTCGCGGGCGTCCGCTCCTGCCGCGACGGATGCCCGGTACTCCTCCCTGAAGCGACTCACCACGAGCAGCCCGTAGTCGATCGAGAGGCCGAGGCCGACGGCCGTGACGACGTTGATCACGGTGTTCGCGACGTCGGTCACGTACGTGAACCCGAGCAGCACCCCGAGGGAGACGACGATGGACGCGCCCGCACCGATCAGCGGGAGCCCTGCGGCGATGAACCCGCCGAACACGATGAGCATGACGACGAGCGCGATCGGCAGCGCGACGGTCTCGCCGCGGCGCAGGTCGCTCTCGCTGATCGACATCAGCGAGTCGGTGAGCAACTGGGTGCTGCCGACCGCGGCCGTCGTGCCCTGGTGAGCCGCGCGCAGGTCGTGGGCTGCGGCATCCATCAGGCGCTGCGCGTCGTCGACGGCGGTTTGCGACGCCGAGTGACCGCCGACCCCGGCGACCGTCGCCGTGATCAGGATGCCCCTGCCGTCTTTCGCCACCAGCGGCGCGACCTGCGGGTTATGGACGCCTCCTGGCACGGCGAGCGGGTCGACGACGGTCGTATGCGGCAATGCTGCAAGATCGCGGGCGAGCGTCGTGGTGCGAGTGACGACCTCCGGATCGGACGGGTCGACGCCGTGGATCAGCAGCGTGACGCTCTTGCCGGAGCTCGATGCGAGGCGGTCCGCGCCGGCCGAGCTCTCGCCGTGCACGCTCGGAACCGAGCCGGCGAGTCGATCGAACAGGGTCTGCCCGCCGATGCCGCCGAGCGCCGTGGCCGCCGCAGCGGCGACGACCACGAACCAGCACGCGAGGGTGACCAACGGATGCCGCGCGGCCGACGCGCCGAGCCGTCCGATCGGTCCGACGCGAACCCGTGCGGCGTGACGACGCGTTGCTTGCCTCAACGGCCCTCCCGGTGTGCGTCGCGATCTCGACGGCGAGCGCAGCACAGTTTAGGACCGACCGCGCCGCCACCCGCGATTCAGGTCGCGGAATCTGCCCTTATGGCGGGCTCATAACGGCAATCTGTGCGACGTGAATCGGTTCGTCGATTCGGCAGCAGCGACGGGTGACCGGCTCAGTGGCCGACGGTGAACCGGCGGTTCTCGTGCTTCGGGTCGGCCAGCTCGTCGACGAACGCGAGCGCGAAATCGGGGCCGGAGATCTCGGAGCTGCCGTCGTCCTTGGTGACAAGCAGGTCTCCGCCCGTGCGATAGCGGCCTGTCGCCTCGCCGGGAGCGTAGCTGCCGTACAGGGCGGCCGGGCTCACGTAGAACCAGCTGAGGCCCTCGCCGTTCGGGTGGTTCTGCGCCAGCCACTCCAGCACCTTGACGTGCGTTGTCGCCTCCGGCTTCCACTCGTCGTGGAACTCCGGCGTGTCGTACAGGCGAGGGCCGCCCTCGGCGACGAACGAGCTGCCCGCGCCGCCCACGACACCGAGTCGTGCGCCCGCGTTGGCTGCGGCATCCGCGATCGTCGGAAGGTGCGGCAGCAGCACGCTCGTCCCGTCGTCCGTGGTCGCGTGCACGGCGACAATGAGCGCGTCCTGGCCCGCGGTCAGCTCGGCCAACACCTGCGGGTCGGCGTACGACCCGGTCAGGTACTCGACTCCGTCGAGCGGATGCTCCGGCGCGTTGCGCGAGAGCGACCGCACCTCCCAACCGCGCGACAGCGCCTCACGCGCAATGTTGCCTCCGGTGTAGCCGGTGCCTCCGATGATGGCGATGTTCATGCCCGCTCCTTCTTCTCGTGGGATGCCCGCCTGCTGCCGACCGCATCGGCACTCGATGCGAACGCATGCGGGGT
Source organism: Humibacter sp. (assembly GCF_051954055.1). Lineage (NCBI taxonomy): Bacteria > Bacillati > Actinomycetota > Actinomycetes > Micrococcales > Microbacteriaceae > Humibacter > Humibacter sp. Next base: position 67,948 of record NZ_JBQCIE010000147.1, read on the forward strand.
CGTTCAGCCGAACAGCGCGCTCCGTACGCTGATTCCCGTCCTGGGCGAGAAGTCGTCATGTGACGCGCGGGCCACGCCGCGCCACTCACGCGATGCTCAACCGCTGACCACGGCGAGCAGCGCGCCGGTCACGCCGGCCCAGTCACCCAGCAGCAGGCCGTCGCCGTCCTGCGGCCGCCCGGCATCCTGCGCCCCGAGGTCGCGCACCAGCCGCACCCGCACGTCGCCGGCGCCGACGCACGTCGAGGCTGCGTCGCTCTCGCGCGCCAGCGACGTCGGGTCCGTGGGCGTCGCCGGCACCGAGGCATCCGGATGCCCGCTCCCCCGCACCTGCGCGTCGCCGGGCTTCACCGTGCGCTCGCCGTTCTCCTCGTAGAACTGCTCGACCTCGCGGTCTCCGGTCACGATCGTGCGCACCAGCTCGGCGACGTACACCGGATCCCCCGTTGCGTCGTAGACCCAGCGCGTGCCGAGTACGCTGTGCTCCGTGTTGCCGATGAACGCGGCCTCTCCACCCGACAACGGCGCCTCACGGTATGTCAGCGGCACCTGGAGCGTCACCGCACGGGTCGTCGTCGGAACGCGCACCATGAGGGTCTCGATGCCGACCTTGCCCGCCGGATCGTCGAAGCGATACGCGGCGACGCGTTCGAGCTCCTTGGTGGCGCCGTCCGGCCAGAAGGACTGCGACGGAAGCCAGGCGGCCAGGAGCTCGAGCTTCGACGGAACGAGTTCTGCGTGATGGATGAGCGCCATGCGCCCACCCTGGCACAGCACGTCGATGGGTGTTGGCTGTTCGCGCTTCGCGCTCAACGACTCAATCGGCTCGGCGATGAGAGCAAGCTCTCATCGCTCTCGCCTCAATCGTCTGTTCTCGCCTCGCGCTCAACAGACTCAATCGGCTCGGCGATGAGAGCAAGCTCTCATCGCTCTCGCCTCAATCGTCTGTAGCCTGGCGATCGTGACGGGTTCCGGCGTGACCTCCGCGCGCATGCACGACGGCCAGCTCGACGTGGACGAGCGCACCGTCGCCGCACTCGTGGCCGAGCAGTTCCCGCAGTGGGCGGGCTTCCCGGTGCGGCGCGCGCCGAGCTCCGGAACCGTCAACTCGATCTTCCGCATCGGCGACGACTTGGCCGCTCATTTGCCGCTCATCGTCGGCGATCCGAACGCCGCACTCGTCGTGCTGCGACGCGAAGCGGCCGCTGCGGACGAGTTCGTGCGCGCCACCCGCTTTCCAGCCCCCGCCACCGTGGCCATCGGCGAACCCGGCAACGGCTATCCCGGGCCCTGGTGCATCACGACCTGGATCGACGGCGAACTCGCGACACCGGACGCTCTCGCGCACTCGTCGGAGTTCGCCCGCGACGTCGCCGCGATGATCCGCGAGCTCCGCGCCGCACCGGTGAACGGCCGGTCCTTCCGCGGAAGCGGTCGGGGCGGAGACCTGCGCGCGCACGACGGCTGGATGTCCACCTGCCTCGAGAACAGCGAGGGACTGCTCGACGTGCCCGCCTTGCGTGACGCCTGGGCGGTGTTCCGCGACCTTCCGCGACGCGCGCCCGATGCGATGTCGCACACCGACCTCATCCCGGCCAATCTGCTCGTGCGCGACGGGCACCTTGCCGGTGTGCTCGACGTCGGCGGCTTCCAGCCGGCCGATCCCGCGCTCGATCTCGTCGTGGCGTGGCACGTGTTCGAGGAGCCCGCGCGGGGTGAGTTGCGCGCGGCGCTGCGGTCGGGCATCCGTCTCAAGGGTGCCGGCGGAGCCGGAGACGAGGCGCTGGAGTGGGCTCGTGGCGCGGCATGGGCGTTCGAGCAGGCCATGGGTCTCGTCTGGTACTACCGGGAGAGCAACCCGGTGATGAGCGACCTCGGGGCGAGTACGCTGCTGCGGATCATGGCATCCGATGTGCTGGAGGAGAGTGGGCGATGGAGCTGAACGAGAAGCAGAGGGCCTTCCTCGAGAGTCACCACGCCGCGGCGATGATCACGAACGGTCGAGACGGCATGCCGAAGGCGGTGCGAGTCGGTGCGGTTCTCGTAGACGGGCGTATCTGGAGCAGCGGGACGCAGGGCCGAGTGCGCACCCGCAGGCTGCGTCGCGATCCGCGCTGCACGATGTTCGTCTTCGACGAGGCGTATGCGTACCTCACCGTCGAAGGCACCGTGACGGTGCTCGACGGACCGGATGCGCCACAGCAGAACCTGCGCCTGTTCCGCATGATGCAGAACAGACCAGAAGGTCCCCTGGCCTGGTACGGCAAGGAGCTCGACGAGCAGGCGTTCCTGGCGCGCATGGTCGAGGAGGAGCGACTCGTGTACGAGCTGACTCCGGACCGCGCATACGGGCTCGGGTGACCGGGGTACTCGAGCGTGCTACGGTACTCGCGGTCGTGATTCGATTCCGGGAGGTGAGCACCATGAACGCAGTATCCGTAGTGGGCGCTCCCCCCGCAGTCCACGACCGCGCGACTGAAGTAGGTGTCGCCGGGAGCGCTCCAGACCAGCGATCCCTAAGGACGACACCATGTACACAACTCACTCACTTCAGTTCACCTCCGCGACCGCATCCGACGGCGTGCTCGAGCGCGATTTCACGCTCGGCGACGTTCCCGGCGTTCTGTGGTCACCCGAAGCCGCCAGGGCCGCCGGCCCCCTGCTGCTGATGGGTCACGGGGGCGGTCTGCACGCACGGCATCCGGGGCTCGTCGGCCGTGCCCGGGCCGCGGTCTCACGGCATGGCTTCACTGTCGCGGCGATCGATGCGCCCGGCCATGGCGACCGTGCACGGTCCGCCGAGGACCAGGCGTGGATCGACGCGATGCTGCGAGCACGCGATGCCGGCGAGCCGATCGCCGGCATCGTCTCGGAGTTCAACGCATCCCTGGCGGAAGGCGCCGTGCCGGAGTGGCGCGCGACGATCGACGCGCTCCAGGCGCTGCCGGAGCTCGACTCGGATACCCGCATCGGCTTCCAGGGAATGACACTCGCGAGCGAGATCGGCATCCGGCTCGCCGCTGCCGACTCTCGGGTGAGCGCGGGAATCTTCGGCGGCGTCTTCGCTTCGGAGGCACTGCTCGCCGCTGCAGCGACGATCACCGTCCCGGTCGAGATCCTGCTTCCGTGGGACGATCCGGAGCTCGACCGGGAGTCGGGCCTCGCTCTGTTCGACGCGTTCGCATCGAAGGACAAGACGCTGCACGCGTTTCCCGGCAGCCATTTCCGGGTTCCCGAGACGCAGATCGACACCGGGTTCTTCGCGCGGCATCTGCTGAACCTGACCGCCTGATACTCCATGGTTGTGCTGCCGCGGGCTACGCTCGGAGCGTGCCCGCGGCCCACGCCGTGGCCAGCGGAAGGATGCCCATGGCCGACACCACCGAGAGCCGCGTCGCCGTCTACATCGACTTCGACAACATCGTCATCTCGCGCTACGACCAGGTGAACGGCCGCAATTCGTTCCAGCGCGACCGGGTTCGGCAGTTCGATGCTTCGAACGGTCCCGAGTCGACGGATGCCTCGCTCGCGGCGAAACTCGAGGCATCCACCGTCGACGTGGGAGCGGTGATCGACTTCGCGGCGTCGTTCGGCACACTGGTGCTCACCAGGGCGTACGCGGATTGGTCGGCACCGGTGAACGCGGAGTACCGGCACCAGCTGGTCGGCCGCGCGGTGGACCTCGTGCAGCTGTTCCCGGCCGCGGCGTACGCGAAGAACGGTGCGGACATCCGTCTCGCCGTCGACGCCGTCGAGGACATGTTCCGCCTGCCCGACCTCACGCACGTGGTGATCGTGGCCGGGGACAGCGACTACGTGCCGCTCGCGCAGCGCTGCAAGCGGCTCGGCCGCTACGTGGTCGGGATCGGCGTCGCGGGATCCACCAGCCGCACCCTCGCCGCGGCGTGCGACGAGTTCTACACGTACGACGCACTGCCCGGAGTGGCGCGTGCCGCCGCGCCCGCCGAAGCATCGGCGCCGGCCACTGCGGACGATGCCGTTGCAGGGGCCGCGGCGAAGGCATCCAAAGCAGCACCGAAGTCGAAGTCCACCACGAAGACGCCGAAGCGCACCGCCTCTCCGGAGCCCGCCGAGCTCGACGACGCGGAGGAGGCGGGCCGCGATCCGCAGGAGGAGGCGACCGGGCTCCTCGACCGAGCACTGCGCATCGGGCACGAGAAGGACGACTCCGACTGGCTGCACTCCTCGGCGGTGAAGTCGCAGATCAAACGCATGGACCCGTCGTTCAGCGAGAAACAGCTCGGCTACCGGTCGTTCTCGGACTTCATCAAGTCCCGTCCGGAGATCGCCGAGCTCGACGACAGCAGCACCACGCAGCTCGTCCGACTGAAGCCGCAGCCGGAGACCGCGACCCCTGCGCCGAAGCGCGCGCCGCGTCGCGCGAAGGGGTAGGTGCTAGCTTCAGGTCGCAGTTTTTGTCGCTAAGGCGGCGACGATGCGACAAAAACTGCGACCTGAATCGACCGTCAGACATCCATCGTGTCGAGGATGCCCACCAGCGATTCGAACGTCGTGCGCGGGTTGAGGATCGCGAAGCGCGTGTTCGGCCGCCCAGCGTGCGAGCTCGGCACGACGAACGCCCGCTGATCGCGCAGCAGACCGGCGGACCACGCGTCGTAGTCCGCCCTCGACCATCCGTCGCGTTCGAACACCACGACCGAGAGCTGAGGCTCCCGCACCAGGTGGAAGCCGTCGCGCGACTCGATCTCGCCGGCGATGCGCCGTGCGAGCTGGATGGATGCCGTCACGGCGTCCCGGTACGCGCCGGCACCGTGCGAGGCGAGCGAGAACCATAGCGGAAGGCCGCGAGCGCGACGGGTGAGCTGCACCGCATAGTCGGACGGGCTCCACTCGGCGGCCTCGGTGAGCGTGTCGAGGTAGTCCGCGTGCTGGGTGTGGGCCCGGCGCCCCGCCTCGGGATCGCGATAGATCAGTGCGCACGCATCGAACGGGGCGAACAGCCATTTGTGCGGATCGACGATGAGCGAGTCCGCTCGGTCGACGCCCGCGAACAACGGACGCGCTAGAGGGGAGAGCATCCCTGCAAGCCCGTACGCGCCGTCGACGTGCAGCCAGAAGCCGAACTCGTCCCCCAGCGCGGCGATGGATGCGATGTCGTCGACGATGCCGAAGTTGGTCGATCCCGCCGTGGCGACCACGGCGAACACCCGGTCGCCGAGGCGCTCGAGAGTCGGCCGAATGGCCTCACCGGTCAGCCTGCCGGACGGACCGGGATCGACGGTGACGATGTCGACATCCATCACCCTTGCCGCCGACACGATCGACGAGTGCGCCTCCGCATTGCACACGACCACCCATCTGCCGCCCGGATCGCCGATCCGTGCGACCGCCGATTCCCGCGCCGCGACCAGCGCGGAGAGGTTGCCGAGCGTGCCGCCCTGCACGAACACGCCCCCGGCGCTATCGGGCAGGCCGAACTCCGCGGCGAGGAACGAGAGCACCTCGTTCTCCGCGTACACAGCGCCCGACCCCTCGAGCCACGATCCTCCGTAGACCGCCGTGGCCGACACGACGAGATCGAACGCGGTCGCCGCCTTCGTCGGCGCGGTCGGGATGAACGACAGGTAATCGGGGTGGTCCGTCGTGATACACGCCGGCGCCAGCACGTCGGCGAAGACCTCGAGCGCTCGTTCCGCACCGATGCCGTCCTCGGTGACGGTGCGCCCCGAGCGCTCCCGCAACTCCAGTTCGGTGGCGGTGTGATCCAGCGGAGTCGTGGTGGAGAGCATCCGCTCCCTCGCGTAGGCGAGCACGGCGTCGACGAGCACGGCCGTCTCGTCTGTGACGGCGTGCATCCGGTCGCTGCGGCTCACGGCGACTCCTCTCGGTCCGGGGCAGGTGGCTCGATCCGCACCTGGGCTGCGGACGGCGATCCATCATCTCGCACCGTCTTCGAAGCGCCCGGTCTGCGCGTCCGTCCCGCTGGACGCGTCGCGTGCCGAACGGGTCTTCCCGACCGAGCAACGTACGTCTACGATTGTGGAATAACGGAAGGATGGCCATGCCCACTGCCCCCGCAAGCGGACAACCGCAACACACCCCTGTACCGTTTGACCCTCAGGTTGCCGCGGTGCTCGACGCGCTTCCGGCGCAGCCGCCGCTCACGCGCGAGACGCTGCGCAGCGGGCCCGCGATGGCGTTCCCCGACAACGACGCCGTCATCGGCGAGCGCGTGATCGACTGGGAGGACCGTGTCATCCCCGGACCGGCGGGCGCACCGGACCTCGAGGTGACGATCTATCGCCCGCGCGGGCGAGAGGGCGAGACCCTGCCCGCCGTGTACAACATCCACGGCGGCGGGATGATCGTGGGTCACCGCTCCTGGGAGGCGGCTCGCGTCGTGGACATCGTGGACGAGCTGGGCGTCGTGGGCGTCAACGTCGAGTACCGGTTGGCGCCGGAGCATCCCTATCCCGCCGGCGTCGAGGACTGCTACGCCGGATTCCTGTGGCTGGCCAAGAACGCCAGGAGCCTCGGCGTCGACCCCGACCGCATCGTCGTGATGGGCGGCAGCGCCGGTGGAGGGTTCTCCGCGGCCGTAGCGCTGCTCGCCCGTGACCGCAAGGGTCCGAGAATGGCCGGGCAGCTGCTGCTGTGCCCCATGCTCGACAACACGAACTCGACGATCTCCAGCCTGCAGTACGACGGCATCGGAACGTGGCAGCGCGAACTCAACCTGCTGGCCTGGTCGTGCGTGCTGGGCGAGGAGCTCGCCTACTCGGCGGATGCCCCCGCGTACGCCGCACCGACGCGCGCAGCCGACCTGTCCGGGCTTCCGCCCGCGTTCATCGAGGTGGGCGCCGCCGAGATGTTCCGCGACGAGGACGTGGAGTACGCCTCGCGCATCTGGGCGACCGGTGGTCAGGCGGAGCTGCACGTGTGGGCGGGAGGCGCGCACGGCTTCGACATGTACATGCCGGGCAGCGAGATCGCCCGGGCGGCGCTCGCAGCCCGGGCGTCGTGGCTGCGTCGCGTCCTCTCCGTCGGTTGAGCTCGTCCCGTCCCGAGCCCGCCGAATCGTCGAAACCGAGGCCTCCGGCGGCCCGGATGAGCCCGCCGCGGGCTCATCCAATCCGCTCGCCCAGGCCACCATGTCGACGTGCATGATGGGCCTCGGTGTCGGCCAGCTCATCGCCGGCCCGCTGAGCGACAGGTACGGACGGCGCAGGCCGCTCACGATCGGCGTCGCGGCGTTCGCGGTGCTGTCGCTGCTGTGCGCGATCGCGCCGAGCATCCACCATCGCGGCCATGAGCGCGGCGGCGGCCATTTCGTGGTTCGGCGTGTACTTGCCCGAGCGCGCAGCGCTTCGGCCACGCGCCGCACGGGTGGAGGGATTCCCGGCCGTCGCTGCACAGAATTTGGAAGACTATCGCGATGGCGCATGAGCACGTATCCGTCAAGCCGCCCGCCGCGGTGATCGAAAGCACTCCGCATCCTCTCGACCCGCTGACGGGCGAGGAGATCGACGCTGCCAGGAGCATCCTCGTCGACGCCGGACTCGTGACCGAGACCACGCGGGTGCCCATGCTGCTGCCCGACGAGCCGACGAAGGACGAACTGAAGGCGTGGCATCCGGGCGAGAAGATCGATCGCCGGGTCGACGTCACGCTGCTCGATGCGACGACGGGAACCGTGACCGAGGCCGTGGTCTCGGTCACGCACTGCCGCGTCGACCGAGTGCGCGAGCACGACGCGGCGCATGAGCCGTACGGTCAGCCGCAGTACCTGTTCGAGGAGTACGAGCGGGCGGAGTCGCTCGTGAAGGCGTCGCCCCTGTGGCAGGCTGCGATGCGCCGGCGCGGGCTCGAAGACCGCATGGAGCTGGCGTTCTGCTCGCCGCTCGCACCAGGATTCACGGGGAGGAGCGACGAGATCGGACGACGCGTCATCCGCTCGCTCACGTTCCTGCGCGACTTCGAGAACGACTCGCCGTGGGCACATCCGGTCGAGGGGCTCATCGCGCACATCGATCTCGTCGAGAACCGCGTGATCCGGGTGGAGGACGAGGGCGACATCCCCGTGCCCGCCGGGTCGGGCAACTACACGGCGGATGCCGTCGGGCCGGCCCGCGAGTCGCTCAAGCCGATCGAGATCACGCAGCCGGAGGGTCCGAGCTTCACGGTCGACGGGTCGCACGTGGAGTGGGAGGGATGGTCGCTGCGCGTCGGGTTCAACGCCCGCGAGGGTCTCGTGCTCAGCGACGTGCGCTTCCAGGACCGCTCGGTGCTGACGCGGGCGAGCATCCCCGAGATGGTCGTGCCGTACGGCGACACCACGCCGACCCGGTTCTGGATCAGCTACTTCGACGCCGGCGAGTACCTGCTGGGCAAGAACGCGAACCCGCTGGAGCTCGGCTGCGACTGCCTCGGCGTCATCCACTACTTCGACGGCTACGTCGCGGATGACCGCGGGCACGCCGTGAAGATCCCGAACGTCGTGTGCATGCACGAGGAGGACTACGGGATCCTCTGGAAGCACACCGACCTCGCCGGGAACGCCGAGGTGCGGCGCTCGCGACGGCTCGTCGTGTCGTACTTCGCCACGATCGGCAACTACGACTACGGCTTCTACTGGTACCTCTACCTCGACGGGTCGATCCAGGTGGAGGCCAAGGCGACAGGCATCGTGTTCGTGGGCGGCGGGCATCCGGGATCCGACAACGCGCACGCGACCGAGATCGCGCCTGGCGCCTTCGCGCCGGTGCACCAGCACCTGTTCTGCGCCCGCCTCGACGTGGCGATCGACGGCGAGAGCAACCGGCTGGTCGAGGTGGACGCCGCGCGCATCCCGATGGGCGCCCAGAACCCGTTCGGCAACGCGTTCACCTGGACGCAGACGCCGCTGGCGAGCGAGAAGCAGGCGGTGCGCGAGGCCGACACGTCGGTCGCCCGGGTCTGGGAGGTGCAGTCCACGACACGCACCAACTACCTGAGCAAGCCGACGGCGTATCACCTGATCCCCGCGCCGACGGCGCTGCTGATGGCGGACCCCGCGTCATCCGTCGCCGCGCGTGCCGCGTTCGCCACCAAGCACCTGTGGGGCACGGCGTACGACCGCGACGAGCGCTGGCCTGCCGGCCGCTACCCCAATGCGCACGCCGGGGGATCCGGGTTGCCCGAATACATCGCCGACGACCGCCCGCTAGACGGCGCGGACCTCGTGCTCTGGCACACGTTCGGCCTCACACACATTCCGCGCCCCGAGGACTGGCCGATCATGCCCGTCGACTACGCCGGATTCTGGTTCAAGCCGTACGGATTCTGCGACGTGAACCCGGCCATGGACATCCCCGAGTCATCGCAGGCGCACGGCGCGTGCAGCTGCGGCGACGAGGCGTGCGCCTGCTGCTGAGACCCCGCAACCGAAGTTATGGGCCGAACCTGCCGCTAAACGGGCCTGAAGAGGCACCTTCGAACCACAAGTCGCGCGTCTAGCCTGCGCACCGGATGCCGGACCGACGTGCGTCTACACTTGACGACACACGTCGGCCAGGCGAACGGAGGCGACATGCCCAAGGCGATCGACCACGACCAACGGCGCCGGGAGATCATCGACGTCACCTGGCGGCTGATCGTGAAGGGCGGGCTCGAGGCCGCGACCATGCGTGAGATCGCAGCGGAGGCGGGCTTCGCCAACGGAGCGCTCAAGCACTACTTCCCCGGCAAGGACGAGATCATCATGGGCGCCTACCAGCGCTCCATGGACGAGGTGATCGCGCGCCTGAACGAGGCGACCGAGGGGCTGGAGGGCATCGACGCGCTGCGCGCCCTGGTGCGCGCGACGATGCCGATGGACGAGGATGCCCGCAAGTCGGCCCGTGTTCTGCTCGCGTTCTGGGAGCGGGGGCTCTCGTCTCAGGTCATCCGTGACTCGTACGACGGCCACCTGACCGGCTGGCACCGCGACCTGAAGGCACTCATCGAGCAGTGCCGGCAGCAGGGCGCCATCTCGACGTCGACCTCCGACGAAGAGCTCGTGCACGAGATCATCCTGCTGAACGTCGGTGCCACCGTGCTCAGTGCGATCGGTCCGCAGTTCGTGACGCCGGAGATCCTGGACGGCATGATCGAGGACCTCTTCGCCCGCATGGGCGTGCCGGTCGGCTGAGCGACCGCAGGTGGCCGAAGCGAAATTCAGGCTGCCGGGGTTCGGTTGGCAGCGCGGGCGCCGACGACGGCACCGATGACGGTGCCGGCGATCAGCACGACCAGGACCACCCAGAGCAGCACAGAACCGGGCGCAGGCGGCAGCACGGTCAACGCGAGGACTGCGAGAACAACGTTCACCACGGCACTGCACACAACGGGAAGAACCGCCGCACGGTGGCCGGCCTTCCAGGCCTCGTCCGAGGCGAACAGGGAGGGGATCCGGATGCCGATCCACGGGTTACGCCGAATCACGCCGGCCGCGCAGAGGGTGATCCCGACGGCGACCGCGATCGACACCACACACAGCACGATGATCCCCAGCAGCACATCTTGCACAGTACAGCGCGTCGGGCGTGAACCGCAGGCCGCAAGGGTGCTTCGACGGACTGCCCGTCTAGAACGGGTACTGCGCGATCTCGCCCTGCACCGTCACCCACTGTGTCTCGGTGAACGCCTCGATGTTCGCCTCGTGTCCGCCGAAGCGCGCTCCTGTGCCGGAGGCGCCTACTCCGCCGAACGGCGCCATCGCCTCGTCGTCGACCGTCTGGTCGTTGATGTGCACGATGCCGGAGGGGATGCGCTCGGCAAGCTCGAGCGCCCGGAACGGATTCGCGGAGAGGATCCCGAGTGACAGCCCATACTCGGAGGAGGTGACGAGCTGGATCAGCTCGTCCACGGTCGAGAACCTGGTAACGGGTGCGACCGGACCGAAGATCTCGTCGGTGAACGCGCGATGCTCCGGGCTCACATCCGCGAGCACCGTGGGCTGATAGAACAGGCCGCTGTGCGTGCCGCCGGTACGCAGGGTGGCGCCGGCATCCACCGTGTCACGGACGATGCCGTGCACCTTCTCGAGCTGGTTCCGGTCGATGATCGGCCCGAGCGGAGCGCCGGACATCGGGTCCCCCGCCGAAAGCCGGGACGCGCGCTCGGTCAGCCGGTCGACGTACTCGTCGTAGAGGTTCTCGTGCACGAGATGGCGCCCGGTAGTCATGCAGATCTGCCCCTGGTGCAGGAACGATCCCCACGCGCCCGCCGAGGAGGCGGCATCCACGTCCGCGTCGTCGAGCACGACGAGCGCGTTGTTGCCACCCAGCTCGAGATGCACGCGCTTGAGCAGCCTACCCGCCTGCTCGCCGATCACCCGGCCCGCCGCAGTGGAGCCGGTGAACGAGATGACCCGGATGCCCGGCTCCTCCACAATCGCAGCACCCACCTCGCGCCCGCCTGGCAGCACGTGGAACAGGTCGTCGGGCAGCCCCGCCTCTTCGAGCACAGCCGCGAGGAACAGACCGCCGGACGCCGTCGTTCGAGGGTCGGGCTTGAGGATGACGGCGTTCGAGAGCGCGAGTGCCGGCGCAACGGACCTCGCGGAGAGGATGGCCGGAAAGTTGAACGGCGAGATCACGCCGACCGTGCCGACCGGACGGCGGCGGGCCATGCTGAGCCTCGGCCTCCCGCTGCGCAGCAGCTGTCCGTACGGCACAAGTGCCGTCGCCGAGGCGCTATAGAACTCGGATGCGACGAGTCCGACCTCGAACTCCGCCTTGCCGCGGCCACTGCCCGCCTCGCGCATCAGCCACGTCGCCAGCACGTCGGCGTTCGCGTTCACGAGGTCGGCTGCGCGGCGGAGGATGCCCGCCTTCTCGTCGGGACTGACCCGCGCCCACGTCTCCCGCGCTGCCGCGGCACGACGTGCCGCATCGCTCACATCGGCGGCATCCGCGAGGGCGAAGGTGCCGATGGGTGACTGCGTGGCCGGCTCGACGATCTCCCTGACGGATGCGCGGCCTCGCCAACCGCCGCTGTAGAGCTTGCCGTCCCATTGGGCGGCGTCGAAGAACGTCATCGTCGACCTCTCCTTTTCGGGAATGGCCACATCGTACGCGCGAGGATCCGGGTGCCGGGGCTGTTGCGACGAGCTCAACCGGCGGAAGACAGGCTCAACCAGCGGGGTGGGGCGGAGTCAGGACGCGGCGCAGCCAGTTCGCTCGCGCATCGTTCGCCGCTGCTCCGACTAGAGAGTCCGGGGAGAAGCCGCTGAAGCCGTGGTGCGCTCCCGCCCACACGTGCAGTTCGCAGTCGCCGCCGGCCGCCCAAATGCGCGACGCGTAGTCGACGGCCTCGTCGCGGAAGATCTCCGCCGCGCCCACCTCGATATACGTCGGAGGCAGCCCGCCAAGGTCCTCGGCGCGGGCCGGTGCAGCGGACCAGTGCACGGCATCCGTACCGACGGCGTCGCCGAGCAGCGCGCCCCAGCCGGTGTCGTTGTTGTTGCGATCCCAGAGGCCGAGCCCGTCGTACTGCCTCGTGGACGGCGACGTGTTGCGGTCGTCGAGCATGGGAGCATCCAGCAACTGCGCGAGCAGCTTCGGGCCCTTGCGCTCGCGGGCGAGGAGCGCGACGGCCGCCGACAACCCGCCTCCGGCGGACGACCCCATGACGAGGATGCGCTGCGCATCGACGCCGAGTTCCGCCGCGTGCTCGGCGAACCAGGTCAGCCCGGTGTAGCAGTCCTCGACGCCCGCGGGCCACGGATGCTCCGGCGCCAGCCGGTACTCCACGCAAGCCGCAACGGCACCGAACTCGACGACGGGCGGGATGACGGATGCCACTGCCATTCCGCGGTTGCCGAGCACCATGCCCCCACCGTGGATCGCGTACACACCCGGGACCTCGTTCGCCGGCTCGGCCGGGCTCACGATCGTCATGGCGATCTCCGGATCGCTCGGTCCCCTGCTGGAGATGCGCACCTCCCGCGTGCGCACCGGCGCTTCGCCTACGAGCAGACCCGGGTCGCTGCCGATCATCCGCTCGACGTGCTCACGGCTGGCCACGATGGTGTCGGCGTGCAGCGGGAACGGCTCGAACGTCTGCCGCATGAGCTCCATGCCGGCCAGCAGGGCCGGGTCGTACGGGACCGGCGGCAGGGGATCGTAGGCGAGGTCCGACATCCGTGACTCCTTCATCATCGCGTGGGTATCGGCGCTCAGGGACCGGCGGGGTCGACGACGTCGCGGTCGGCCCAGTACGGGTCGACGGCCGAGCGGATGCGGTCGGTGCCGAGGCGGTCGACGAGGTCGAACGCGGCCAGGTCGTCGTCGAGCTGCGCGAGCTTCGTGGCGCCGAACAGCGTCGACACGTTGGCCGGATGCGTCAGCGTGAACGCGATCGCCAGCCGCGCCGGCGTCGTCTGCAGCTCCTCGGCAAGCGCGACGTATCCGGGCAGGTTCTCCAGCAGTGCCGCACGGACGCCGCCCGGATCGCGTCCGACCTCTCGGGACGGTTTCGTGTTGCCGCTGAGGTAGCCGCCCTCGAGGCAATCGGATGCCTCGAAGACGAACCCGTCGTCGAACAGCTTCGCGAACGGGGCGCCGTCGGGGATCGAGCGACGCGCGACCGAATATTTCAGCTGCGCGAACACCGGACCGACGAGCCCCTCGTCGGCGGCGATGCGCCGCAGCTCGGCGATGTTCGCGGCTGACCAGTTGTTCACGCCCCAGGCGCGGGTGAGGCCGACATCCACGAGCTCCTGCATCGCCTGCGCGATGTCGTGCATGGTGATGTCGTCTCGGTGGATGTCGCCCAGCACGACGAGATCCGCATGCTCGGTTCCGACGCGGAAGAGCGCGCGCTCGAGCTGCGTGCGGAAGCCGGAGTCGTAGGCATCCGTCCACACCTTCTCGCTGAGCAGATAGTCCTCTCGGCGCACGCCGACACCGCGGATGATTGCAGAGAACAGCACGTCGGTGATCGCGGGCGGCTGCGCGCCGGGGAACCCGTACACGCCGACGTCGAAGAGGTTCACGCCGCGTTCGATCGCGGTGCCGACGAGCTCGACGGCGTCTTCGAAGTCCATCCGGTCGTACGTATGCCACGAACCGAGCGCGAGGGCGGGCACCTGGATGCCGGATGCTCCCAGCGCGCGCCGCGGGACGGTCTTGGTCATGTTCGCTCCTTCGCGAAATCGCAGGGTGGTTTCGATACGCCGGCCTTCGGCCGGCTACTCAACCGGCGGTGGGGGCGGCTTATGGCAGGCGGGGGTCGATCACCGCCTTGAGTTCGGTCTGGTCGTGCATGTGGGCGATGCGAGCGGACGCCTCGCCGAGCCCGACGGGGGTGCCGAACAGCTCGTCCCAGTCGAAGCGGTCGGCGAACGCTTCGAAGAACTGAATGGCGTGCACGTAGTCGCTGACGTCGCCGTTGATCGAGCCGACGATCGTGAGCTCTTTGCCCATCACTGCAGAGAGCGGGAAGGGCGCTCCGACCGGTCCCGTGCTGCCGATCACGACGAACCTGCCGCGCGGGGCAGCCATCTCGATCGCCTCGGATCCCACGCTCGGTGCGCCTGCCAGGTCGATCACGAGGTTCGCGCCCACTCCCCCGGTAAGTTCGCGCACCCGCTCGACGACGCCCGCGCTGCCCAGCTCGATGTTCACGGTGTGGTCGGCGCCGAAGCGCTCGGCGACCTCCAGCCTGCTCTGGGGGCCGCCGACGGTGATCACGCGTGCGGCGCCGCTGATGCGCGCGACGGCCGTCGCGAACACGCCGAGCGCGCCCGATCCCTGGATGACCACGGTGTCGCCGGTGCGCACGCCGCCCGCGCGGTCGAAGCCGCGGAGCACGGTCTTGGCGGCACATCCTGCCATGGCGGCCCAGGCATCCTTCACCGTCTCGGGCAGGATGAGCTTCTGCGCGCCGGGCGTGACGTACGCGTACTCGGCGAGGCCGGCCGTCGCGTACGGCGGCTTGTCGCTGCGCTGCAGAAAGCCGTAACCGCGGTGCTCGCAGAACACCGGCTCGCGCAGCACGGTGCAGCCGTAGCACTGACCACAAACGGATTCCGACCATCCGATCCGCTGGCCGAGCTCGAGCGGACGGCCGAGCGCGTCGTGCGCTCCCTCGCCCACCGCGATGACCTCGCCGACCATCTCGTGGCCGAGGACCATCGGCAGCATGCCGGGGAACGACATCCTGCCTTCCCAGATCTCGATGTCGGTGCCGCACAGCGTGGAGCACACGAGGCGCACCAGCGCAGCGCCCGGTTCGATGCGCTCGGGAAGGGGCAGATCCTGCAGTTGGAGGGGGGCACCATGCTCGACGAGCACCGCTGCTCGGGTGGTGGTGGGAAGATTCACGTGCGTTAGTCTACATGCGTTGACATTCCCGGAACAGCTCCGGGACGCACCCGAGATGAGGAATCCGTGATCGATGACGCTGCCTCCGCCGACCTGGTTCTGCGCGGCGGCCGGGTGCACGTGCTCGACCCGGCCGACACCAGGGGCGAGGCGATCGGGGTGCGCTCCGGACGCGTGCTCGCCGTCGGTTCCGTCACCGAGCTCGAGCCGCTGATCGGTCCGGCGACCACCGTGGTCGAGCTCGACGGCCGCGCAGTGCTGCCTGGCATCAACGACTCGCACCTGCATGCCTCGTGGCTCGGCGCGCTCTGGCCGCACACGGTGTTCGGCGGCGGCGCGCCCGATGGCCCGCTCGTGTCGACGGATGCCGAACGCAGCGCAGCCCTGCTGCGCGCCGGCGAGCTGCTCGCCTCGCTCGGGATCACGAGCTACACGGAGCCCGGCATCGGACCGGGAGAGGATGCCGGCACCACCGGCAGTTTCGGATCCGCCGTTCTCGACGCCTACCGCGCGCTCGACGCGGAGGGTCTGCTGCGCGCGCGAGTGAACCTTCTGCTGCTGTTCGGGCTCGTCGACGGGGCGAGCCGCACGGAGGACATCCTCGCCGGCATCCAGTCCGCCCGCATCGCGACGCCGCACCCCGAACGGTTCCGCATCGCCGGGGTGAAGGTGTTCGGCGACGGCATCCCGCCGATGCGCAGCGCGTACATCCACGGCGGCTACGTCGACGGCAGCCACGGCGAGTTGCTCATCGACGGAGCACACGAGACGCAGCGGGAGGCGAACCTGCGCACGGTCATCCGTGCCGCCCACCACGCGGGCCTCCAGGTCGCCGTGCACGCCACGGGCGACCGCACGATCGACCTCGTCGTCGACGCGGTGCGCGATGCGATGGCGGAGCGCCCGGCCGATCTGAGGCACTACCTCGTGCACGCCGACATGCTGCGACCGACGACCGTACCCGAACTTGCCGGGCTCGGCATGGGCGCGACCCTTCAGGCGGGCATCGCCGCGTTCACTGGTGAGTGGGCTGCGGCCGCATTCCCGCCGGAGGTCGGGGCTGCGCCATGGCCACTGCCCGCGCTGATCGATGGTGGCGTGAATGCCACGCTCAGCTCCGACGCGCCCGTACTGTCGCCCGACTGGCGCACCGAGATCGCGGCCGCGGACCGCTTGCTCGGCCCCGCCGAGCATCCGCGAGCCCGCATGCACGAGCTGCTGCGCCGCTACACCGCCGTGCCTGCGTGGCAGGACCACGCGGAGGCGTGGAAGGGCACGCTCGAGCCCGGCAAGGTGGCCGATCTCGTGGTGCTCTCCGCAGATCCGGACGACGTCGGACCGGCCGGGATGCCCGGCGTAGCCGTCGAGCGCACGTACCTCGGCGGCGAGGTCGTCTTCGACGCCTCGAGCGAGCCCGTGGAGGCCGGCGCCTGAAGGCCCACCACTCCGCCGAGACTGCACGCCCGCCCCGAGAAGGTGGGTATTACCCGCTGTTTCGGGGTGGGCGTGCAGTCTCGCGGGGATGACGCGGTGGCGTCGCGCGTCAGGCGAGCAGCTGGCCGCCGTCGACGGCGAGGCTCACACCGGTGATGTCGGTGGCAGCGTCCGACGCCAGGAACACCGCAGCGGCCGCCACCTGCGCCGGGTCGGCGAGCTGTCGCAGCGGGATGCGCGACAGCCACGCCTCGCGCATCGGCGAGCCCGCCGGCATCCCTGCCTTCATCATCGGCGTGTCGACCGGACCGGGAGCGACGGCGTTCACGCGGATGCCGTGCGCCGCCAACTCGATCGCCGCCCACCTGGTCTGCGCATCCACCGCGGCCTTCGTCGTCTCATACGCACCCATTCCCGGCGTCGGCTGCCGACCGCCGATCGATGAGATGTTCACGATCGTGCCACCGATGCCCGCCTCGACCATGTGCCGAGCGACAGCCTGGGTCACGGCGAACGTGCCGAGGATGTTCACCCGCACGGTCGTCTCGTAGTCGGCGACGGCCAGCGACATCACGTCCCCGTGCAGGTGAAGGATGCCCGCGTTGTTGACAAGTACCTCGATCGGTCCGTGCGCCTCGGCCACGTCACGCACGCCGGCGCTCACGGCGTCGGGATCGGTGATGTCGACCTCCAGCGCGCCCGCACCCAGCTCGTCGGCGACGGCGGACACGTTCGAGGTCGGAAGATCTGCCAGCACCACGCGGTCGCCCGCTTCGAGGAACGCCTGGGCAAGGGATCGGCCGATGCCGCCCGCTCCTCCCGTGATCAAGACCGTGCGTGTGCTCACCATCGACTCCTTCGGAACGGTGCTCGGGTCTCGAGCCGATCGGCTCGTCATCCGTTATTATACAAGCGTAGAAAAACGCTCATCGATGAGTCTGGAGACGTCGTGACATCCGACGAAGCCCTGTCAACCGCCATCGCAGCCGTTCCCACGCGCATCCTCGGGCCGTCCGGTGAGCGGGTGCCCGTTTTCGCGCTCGGATCCTGGAACACGTGGGACCGCATGTCGCGCGATACCGCCGTCACCCTGGTGCGGCGAGCGCGTGCGGTGGGTGCGGCGTTCTTCGACGTGGGCAACTACAACCTCGGGCCACATGCGGAGGGCGCGCGCACGGACATCCTCTTCGGAGAGACTGTGCGCGAGGCCGGGCTGAGCCGCGACGACTACCTCGTCTGCGGCAAGCTCTGGCTCTGGGACTACCCGAACACGGCATTCGCCGACTGGATGCGCGACTCGCTCGACCGCATCGGCATCGACGCGGCGGACTACGTGGTCGTGGGCGACCACCTGGAGCCGATCGACATGCGCCAGGTCGTGCTCGACGTGCAGGCCGAGATCGACGCGGGGCGATTCAGGCACTGGGGCATCAACAACTGGCCGTACGAGGAGGCGCTCCTGGCGCTCGACTTCGCGGAGGCCGAGGGCCTCACTCCCCCGACGTTCGCGCAGCTGAAATACAGCCTCGCGCGGCGTTCCATGGCCGAGGGCGAGTTCTACGGACGACTGTTCGCGGAGGGGCGGCTGGCCTTGCAGGCGTCCGATGTCTTCGAGGGCGGGATCCTGGCCGGCAAGACACGCCCGGAGCGCAAGATCGGGGCGGATGTCGGCGGCGTCCGCGAACAGATCGTCGCGTCGTGGCCGCGGGTGCGGGACCTCGCCGCGTCTTTTGACGCCACACCCGCCCAGCTCGGCATCGCTTTCTGCCTCGCGAACCCAGCGACGGCCAACGTGCTCTTCGGCGTCAGCTCGTTCGCGCAGTTCGAGGATGCTCTGGGCGCGCTCGACCTACTCGATCGCGTGGGCGCGGACCGGCTGGCTGCCGCCGCCACGGACCTCTGGGTGGATCGGGTGGTGAACCCCGACGGCACCTGGACCTGACACCCACTTCCGCACGGCCACCGTGCGGAAAATCGGAGACACGCCGAACGCGCGACGTGGATAGCGTGATCTCGACGGTCGCGACCGGCGTGTCTCCGATTTGCGGCACAGAGCCGGCGCGGATGCGGGGCTACGAAGCCAGGAACTCCAGGGCCGCATCGCGGAACTGCGGCGAGTGCAGCGCGGCGTGGTGGTCGCCCGGCACGCGCACGAGCCTCGCGCCGGGAACACTCGCCGCCAGCTCGTCGACACCCTGAGCCACCGGGTCGTCCACTCCGGAGATGAACAGCGTGGGCACCATCGGCACGTCCTGCGCCGGGTCGAACGGCTCCGCACCGAGACCCTCCATCAGCGCGATGACGCTCGGCGCATCGATGCCCGGGGTCCCGAGCAGCTGGGCGAACATGCCGTGCAGCGGATCGGCCGGCTCCCGCTCGCCCGCGACGATCGCGGCGAGCGCGTCGGCATCCAGCGCCGCGAAGGGCTCCATGGGACTGAGCCCGCCGAGCACGAGCCGACGCACGCGCCCGGTCGCGGCGAGCGCCCAGGCGAGCCGAGCGCCCATCGAGTAGGCGACGACGTCGAGTGCGCCGTGTCGTTCTGCGTCGCGACCCTGGTGGTCAGCGGCGCCGCCGGTCGGCTGCGTTCCCGCCTCGACGACCGGTTGTGCGGCATCCACGACATCGGCGAGCGCGCGCACGATCGTGCCGGTCGTCGCCTCCCCGCGGGCGAGCGCCGGACCCTCGCCGTGTCCGGGCAGGTCGACGACGATCGCGCCGCGACCATGTGAGGCGAGCGCATCCACGAATCCGGATGCCTCCCAGTCGGCCGCGCCATCCGAAGCCAGCCCGTGCACGAGCAGAACCGGGTTGGCACGGGGGAACGTGCGCACCGCCACAAGGGCCGTGCTCGCGCCATTTGTCGTTCTATTTTCCACACTTGTAGAGTATCAAGACCCGATCACGACCACATCCCTTCTCAAAGGAGAGCAGCATGACCGCCGACCCCACCCGCATCCTCGACGTCGCCACCGGCTACATGGCGTCCAAGCAGCTGTTCAACGCCGCACGCATCGGCCTGTTCCGCGCAGTCGCCGACGGTGGACACACCCCGGCGGAGGTCGCGGCCGCGACCGGACGATCCGAGCGGCAGGTGCGCATCCTGCTCGACGGATGCGCCGCATCCGGACTGCTCGAACGCCGCCACGGTCGCTACGAGCTCACGGACGACGCGGCCGAGTACCTGACCGGCGGCGAGAACGACCTCGGTGCGTTCCTGAACTTCCTGGAGCTCGGCAGCTTCGAGGCGTTCGGCCACTACCGCCACACGGTCGACGCCGACGAGGGCGGGACACTGGACTTCGACGAGGCCGGCTGGGCGATGTTCATGGCCGGCGTGATGCAGTACAACGGGCTGCACGCGCGCGCCTTCGGTGAGGCGTTCGACGCGACGGGCAAGCGCTCCATCCTCGACTTCGGCGGCTTCACCGCCGGATGGTCCATCGAACTCCTGAAGCGCAATCCCGAGGCGACCGTACGCTTCGTCTACCCGGCGGAGTCCAGTGAGATACTCACGGCAGCGGTCGCCGAGGCCGGACTCGCCGACCGCGTCACCGTCGAGGCGGGCGACACCGTGACCGCGGTCCCGGGCGGCGAGCACGACCTCGTGCTGGCGGTGCACGTCATCCACCGGTTCACGGATGCCGAGAACCGCCAGATCCTGCAGCACCTGCGGCAGTCGGCATCCGACGGCGCCACCCTCGCCGTCTTCGACTTCTTCCTCGACTCGCTGCCGCAGCAGCGTGCTCTGGATGCCCGCCACGCCGCCGAGTACTTCAACTTCGACGGCACCGAGGTGTGGCCGGAGGAGACCGTGAAGTCCTGGCTCGCCGACGCCGGTTGGGCGTTCGAGCGCTACGTGGATGTGCCGGGCAGCCCGCGCGTGCTGGTCGCGACGGCGGTGTGACCCCCGGGCACCGGGTGCCTCAGATCGGCGTGCGCTCCGCCCAGCGTCGCTGCCGGAACGTCTCGACGGCGCGCGGCCGGTAGTTCGCGCGGACCCAGGCGATCGCATCCCGGCTCGGCACACCGCTGAGCCGCGCGAGAATCGCCATGGCTGAGCCGGTTCTGCCCGTGCCGCCGTCGCAGGCGATCTCGACCTTCGACGTCGCGGCGCGGCGGAAGACCTCGGCGAGCGCGCCGATCGCCTCAGCTGTGGAGTGCGGCAGACGGAAGTCGGGCCAGTGCACCCACAGGCACTCCCAGTCTGGTTCCCTGTGCGGTTTGCCCGTGAGGTACAGACCGAACTGCGGCGTCAACTCACCGGACGGCGCCCCTTCGTGGAGACCCCTGCCGCGCACGCGAGTGCCATCCGGGAACGTGACGACTCCGGCGATCTGCTCGTTCCAGGCATCCACGGGTCCATTATTCAGCCGGCTGGCCGTGTGGGCAGGACCGGCTCCTGACGGTTCGCGTACGCCATGCCCATGTGGTCTCGGACCTCGTCCAGCGTGGCGTCGGCGATCGCATTGGCGCGGAGGTTGCCTGCGGTGAGGATCTCGTCGACGAGTCCGGGTTGCGCGGCGAACTCGGAGCGGCGCGCGCGATGGTCCGCGAGGAAGGCGTTCACCGCTTCGATCGCCAGGTCTTTGAGCGCGCTGCTCCCCTTGTCGCCGAGCTCGTCGGCGAGAGCCTCCGGGGTGGAGCCGGTGCAGAGCGCGGCGGTCGAGAGCAATCCCGCAATCCCTGGCCTGCCTGCGGGGTCGAAGATGATGCGGCGGTCGTTGTCGGTGCGGGTGCGCCTGATCGTCGCTGCGGTCTCGTCCGGAGTCATGGACAACGCGATCGCGTTGCCGTAGCTCTTCGACATCTTGCGTCCGTCGAGGCCGGGTATCTCTGGGGTGTCCGTCACGAGCGCGTCCGGCTCCGGGAACACGGCGCCGTACCGGTCGTTGAACCTGCGCGCGATTGTGCGGGTGAGCTCCACATGCGGGAGGTTGTCCTTGCCGACCGGAACGAGATTGCCCTTGCAGAACAGGATGTCCGCGGCCTGGTGAACGGGATACGTCAGCATCAGTGCGCTCAGCGCTCTGCCCGACGCGAGCTGCTCGGATTTCACGGTGGGATTCCGCCTCAGCTCCGCCTCGGTGACGAGGCTCAGGAACGGAAGACGCAGCTGGTTCAGCGCGGGGACCCCCGAATGCGTGAAAATCGTCGTTCGGTCGGGATCGAGACCGGCTGCCACGTAATCGAGAACCGCCTCCCGAACGTTGTCTCCGACACTCGCTGCCGTGTCGCGATCGGTGATCACCTGATAGTCGGCGAGCACGACGAAGGTCTCGACGCCGAGCGACTGCAATCGCACCCGCTCCCTGATCGTGCCGAAGTAGTGACCGAGGTGCAGCAAGCCGGTCGGCCGCTCGCCGGTGAGCATCCGGAACGCCGAAGGATTCGCACGGATGCGCTCCTCCAGTGCAGGCATCCGCGAACGCGTCGCTACGAATGAGTCCATCTGACATCCCTCCACGAGAAGGGCTGCACGGACGGGTACGGCGCGAAGTGAACGCGGGCTGCCGTGCAGCCCGCGAACATGCGTCAACCGGCTGCTACTGCAGCCACCACCACGAAGTCGAACGCAGGGAACGCATGGAACAAGGGTACGCGGCGTTGCGCTTACCGCACGTGGAAGCGCACGAGGTCGACGGCCGCGTCATCCGGGATGCCCGGGTAGTGTCCACGAAGCCCGGCACGCAGGTCGTCGGCGGTTCCGGTGCCCTCGAGGCGGGCGTCCTCGTCGGTCAGCTCGTCGAGGCGCTTCGTCTCGACCGATTCGACGACTCCGGGCAGTCGCTGGTAGCCGTCGTCGAACTCGAACACGAGCCAGGCGCACCCCACGGCGCACGGGTCGTCGAAGCGGGTCGTCGCGGTCTTGCTTCCGGATGCGACGGCGTCGTAGTAGCGCGGATTGAAGCGGATGAAGCGCTCCTGGCTCGCCTCGGGCCAGGCGTACGCGTAAGGAAGCAGGTGTCGGATCGAGACAGTCGTGAGGTCGTCGCCTTGCGGCACGATGACGAAGCAGTCGGGGTGCTGGTCGAGCAGAACCTGCCTGCAACGCCCGCACGGCGCGAGCACGCCGCGCCCCTCGTCGCCCACGGCCACCATGGTCGTGAGCGGTCCGGCTCCGGCCGCTGCCGCGACGCCGAGCACGACCAGCTCGGCGCACGGACCGCCGGTGAAGTGGTACTCGTTCACTGCGGTGAAGATGCGTCCGGTGGTGTCCATGGCCGCTGCGGCCACGGTGTGGTTGGGATTACCGGTCAGCTGTTCGGACTGCCGCAGCGCGGCGTCGAGGACTCGCTTTTCGGGTGGATAGAGCACCGGTCCATCCTGTCAGGGGTGGGCGGCGGTCCGTCAGGGGCGGGGCCGGCCGGCCATCGCGCAGCGGCCGTTTCCGGTGCCCGAACAGTCCTTCGACTCGGTCAACAGGTCGCGCAGCCCTCTGCGAGTCGGAACATCCACCGCGAGCCGGTCCAGCGTCTCGTCGATGTCGGCCACGAATGCTCGCACGTGCGGCTCGACTTCGGCGAGCCAGGCGTCCACTTGCGCGGGCGTCCACGATGCCTGCCTGTCGTCCGTAGGTGCGCTGTGCGAGGCTGTGCTGGCCATGGCCCGCACGGAGGTCGCGTAGTCCGCGAGGATGTCCTCGGCGCTGACCCCCGCGTTCGCGAGCAGGAGTGCACTCATCATGCCGGTGCGGTCTCGTCCGGCGGAGCAGTGCATCAGGATGCCGGGCCTCGCGCCCGCGATCGCGGCGAGCGCGCCACGCACGTGGCCGGGCAGGATGCGGAGGTTGTGCTGCCAGTATTCGGGCGAGTCGAGGATCGGCATGCACACGGCCTGGAACTCGGGATGGCTCTGGTCCTCGGTCGGCGCGTGCACGATGCAGAGTGCGTCGAGCGACTCGACCACCGGATCGGTCTCACGACGACCGATCTCGCCCTCGTTCCGCAGGTCGACGACCGAACGAAGGCCCCAGCCGCGGGCGGCGGTCCAGCCAGCATCCGTGAGCAGCTCACGGCGTGGGCCTCGCGCGACGCGGCCCTCGATCGTGACGCCGGTGGGCGAGAGCGGTGTGGGGAGGCCGCCGAGGTCCCGGATGTTCCGGCACCCGTCCCAGTCGAGGTCGCGCATGAAGTTCAACATAGAGTGCGGCGCTGGGGGTTCGGCTGGGAACCGCCGAGAGGTGCACAGTCTCGAAGTTCTCTTCTATTTATCGTCCGTCAAGCGTAGCTTTTGTGGTCTTTCCGCCCCCAGGATGTGCTTTGGCGAGTTATCCCTGTCTCGGTATTTTGTTCGAATGGCGGGGTAGGATGACAGCATGGCATTCCACCTCACACGGCTCCCCGAGATGACCGCGATGGTGTGCGCCATCCTGCAGCAACCCGGCGACGCCGATGCCGACCGCGTCGCGTCGACGAGCGAATCAGCGCCGCTATCGGGGCGCTCTGCTTCCGCGCCCTCCGCTTCCGCGCCGTCACTGGTGGAGGTGGTGCATCAGCTGGCCGATGCGGAACTGGAAGCGTTGCTGTCGCGAGCCGCTTCCGGGCGGGCGGAGTTCGACCGGGTGATCACGGTCGCCGCCGGGGAAGCGGCGAAACGCTCCGAGCGTGCCCTTGGGCACGGTGGGTTGGCGCAACGTCGTGGGCACCGCACCGTGATCCAGTTCGTGCAGTCCCTCACCGGGGAATCCAAGGGCGAAGCGGCCCGGCAGGTGAAGGTCGGCGAGCTCATCGGTGAGACCGACGCCGCACAACGCAGCATCACCGGCAGCGACGGCGGCACCGATGCGGGCACCAGTGAGAACGGTGCCACTGGGAGCAGTACAGGAGCTGGTACCGACGTAGGCGCCACCCAGGGCGACGGCGACACTCCAGCACCCACCCAGGAGCCCACTCCGGATGAGCAGGTGGTGCCGTGGCAGCAGCCAGTGGCGGCGGCGATCATGTCCGGGACCCTGTCCACGGAGAACGGGCATCTCATCCTCCGCACCCTGGACGCCGTCTCGGACTCGTGCAGCGTCGAAGCGCGACGGGCGGCAGCGGCCGAACTCGTCGACTACGCCACCGCACAACACGGGCAGGGTGCCACGTTGCATGAGGACCTGTTGCGGCGGGCCCGACAAGTGCGGGACCGGATCGACCCCGACGGCATCGCCGAACGGTACACGCAACGGTACGAACGCCGCTCCCTGAAGACCTGGCACGACCGGGACGGGGCGTTGAACCTGCACGCGGTCTGCGACGACGACTCCGGTGTGTTCCTCACCCAGTTGTTCGACCTCGCCCTCAGCCCCCGCCGTGGCGGACCCCGCTTCACCACGAAAGACGACGTCGACTGGGCGCAACGCCTACTGGAAGATCCACGCAGCAACGAACAACTCGCCTTCGACACCCTCCTGGCCGTGCTCCACGACGGCGCCGCCTGCAATACCAGCACCACCTTCCGTGGTGACCGGCCCGCCGTGCGCGTCATCACCGTCATCAACACCAACGACACCGACACAACCGCCACCGACACGACCGGCACCGCCACGACCGGCACCGACCGCGGCGACCAGCAGCACGACCAGTCCGGCACGCCGGCCAGCGTCGCCGCACGCAACACCAGCACCCACGCCGACCGCCGCCACCAGCAGCACGGGCAGTTGGAAGGCTCCGCGTTCGCGGTCCCGCACACCGTAGTCGAGGCGACCGTCTGCACGGACGGGGTCGTGCCGATCACCGTCGACCGGTCAGGACGCGCCCTCAACCTCGGCCGAACCCGCAGACTCTTCAGTCCCGCCCAACGCGTCATCCTCCGCGCCCGGGACGGCGGATGCCTCTGGCCCGGCTGCGACCGACCACCCTGGCAAACCGAAGCCCACCACATCGACAACTACGCCGAACACCACGGCAGAACCGACATCGCCGACGGAGTCAGCCTCTGCAAGTTTCATCATCTCAACCTGCACAACAACCACTGGAGAATCCGCAGACGAGGAACCCAGTACGAGCTGATACCGCCGCCCGAGATGAACCTGCCACCGATACCCCTCCACCCCAAAAGCACCACCTGGGAACACGTACAACAACACACCGGATGAGCACGCCGCAGTGGGGCCCCGCCTCAAGCACAACGGCCCCGAACCCCCCAAGGCCGGCGCGCCGGCATAGCCGCAGCACGTACAGAAATAGGGCCGTAGCGCGTACGGAATATGGCGCCGAAGTACGTCTCCTTCGTCACGACATGTCGCAGGACGCAGCTGCATCGTCGACACCGTCTTGCGCCCCATTCCCCGGCCATGGGCGACTAGGCAAGTTGTCCAGGAGCGCGACATCGCTGACCGTCGGCGTACGGTCTCGCGTGTGGCGCTACGAGACG
>NZ_JBQCIE010000148.1:0-6661 GCF_051954055.1 Humibacter sp.
GCTTTCGCTGCGGCTGGCATCCGCACAGCTGCTGCGCGAGCACTCGACCACCGGCGACCCCGTGCTGATCCTCGACGACGTGTTCGCCGAGCTGGACCAGAAGCGCAGGGCGCGACTTGCGGCATCCGTGCACGACTTCGAGCAGGTCCTCGTCACCTCGGCGGTGCTCGACGACGTGCCCGATGCGTTGCGCGCTCACACCGTACACATCGAGGCCGGCCGCGTCATCGAGTCCGGGCAGGACGACCCGGAGGATGCGCCGGCGGAGGAATCGCCGGGATGAGCGAGGCATCCGACTTCTACCGCCACCTCAAGGAGCTGTTCGGTGCGGATCCCGCGCGCGGTCAGCGGCGAAGCGCGCGGACGGCGCGCACGGAACGATCGGGGAGCCAGCCGTTCGAGCCGGGTAGGGAACCTCGTGGACTCGGCGGCGTGATCGATTCCCTCACCGACGAGCTCGGCTGGAGTTCGCCGCTGGCCAAGTCCGAGCTGATCGCGGCGTGGACGGATGTCGTCGGCGAGGAGACCGCGAAGCACTCGGAGCCGGTCGAGGTAGAAGGGGGCGTTCTGACCGTGCGCTGCGACTCGACGAGCTGGGCGACGCAGCTGCGGCTGATGCGCGGAGAGCTGCTGCAGCACATCGAACGGCGTTATCCGGATGCGGGTGTGGAAAGTATCCGGTTTTTGGGGCCCGACGTCCCCACCTGGAAACGCGGCCCCAGGTCGGTTCCAGGGCGCGGTCCACGCGACACCTACGGTTGAGCGGCCAAATCTGGTCACCCCTGCATTTCCATCGCCTCAGAGGGCCGTTTCGCCCCCGATCCTCAGTCCGCTCTTGGTAGAATGAGTGGTCACCATAAATGTGCGGTCAGGAGCCCTAAACCGAATGACGACAGAACCGAATACGGCTGGAACCGACAACGATTACGGCGCGAGCCAGATTCAGGTTCTCGAAGGACTCGAAGCGGTCCGCAAGCGGCCCGGCATGTACATCGGATCCACCGGTCCGCGCGGTCTGCACCACCTCGTCACCGAGATCGTCGACAACGCTGTGGACGAGTACCTGGCGGGGTATGGCGACCACATCGATATCACGTTGACCAAGGACGGCGGAGTGCGCGTGGTCGACAACGCGCGCGGCATCCCTGTTGACATCCACCAGCCAGAGGGCATCTCCACGGTCGAGCTGGTGCTCACCGTGCTGCACGCCGGCGGCAAATTCGGTGGCGGAGCCTACGCGGTATCCGGCGGTCTGCACGGCGTCGGCTCCTCGGTGGTGAACGCACTCTCGAGCCGCCTCGAGGTCGAGGTGAAGAACCAGGGGCACGTCTGGACGCAGAGCTATCACAACGGTGTTCCGGATGCGCCGCTGAAGCAGGGCGAGACCACGACCGAGACCGGCACGACGATCACGTTCTGGCCGAGCAGCGACACGTTCGAGACGGTGGAGTTCGACTACGACACCCTTCGCACCCGGTTCCAGCAGTACGCGTTCCTCAACAAGGGGCTGAAGATCTCGCTCTGGGACAAGCGGGAGCGTGAGGCGTTGGACGAGGAGGGCGAGGTCGTTCCCGAGCGGAACGACACATTCCTCTACCAGCGCGGGCTCGAGGACTACGTCGAGTATCTGAACTCGGCGAAGCGCGCCGAGGTGGTCAACGACGAGATCATCTCGTTCGAGTCCGAAGACACCGAGCGCAAGATCGCGCTCGAGGTCGCCATGCAGTGGACCACTGCCTACACCGAGAGCGTGCACACGTACGCGAACACGATCAACACGCACGAGGGTGGAACCCACGAAGAGGGTTTCCGTGCGGCGCTGACGACGTTGGTCAACAGGTATGCCCGGGACAAGGGCATCCTGAAGGACAAGGACGACAACCTCTCCGGCGAAGACGTTCGTGAGGGACTCACCGCCGTGATCTCGGTCAAGCTCGGTGAGCCGCAGTTCGAGGGCCAGACGAAGACCAAGCTCGGCAACACCGAGGCGAAGGCGTTCGTGCAGAAGGTGGTCGGCGATCAGCTCGGCGACTGGTTCGACCGCAATCCGAACCAGGCGAAGGAGATCATCCGCAAGGCCATCCAGGCGGCCAGCGCCCGCATGGCGGCGCGAAAGGCGCGAGACACCGCTCGTCGTAAGGGTCTTCTCGAGGGTGGCGGGATGCCAGGAAAGCTCTCGGACTGCTCCAGCCGCAACCCAGCGGAGAGCGAGATCTTCCTCGTCGAGGGTGACTCGGCAGGCGGCTCGGCGAAGCAGGGACGCAACCCGGCGACCCAGGCCATCCTTCCGCTGCGCGGCAAGATCCTGAACGTGGAGAAGGCACGGCTCGACCGGGCCCTGGCGAACGCCGAGATCCAGGCGATGATCACCGCCTTCGGCACGGGCATCGGCGAGGAGTTCAACGGAGAGAAGGCCAGGTACCACAAGATCGTGTTGATGGCCGACGCGGATGTCGACGGCCAGCACATCACCACTCTGCTGCTCACCCTGCTGTTCCGCTACATGCGCCCGCTGATCGAACTCGGCTACGTGTACCTCGCTCAGCCACCCCTGTTCCGGCTCAAGTGGTCTAACGCCGACCACCAGTTCGTGTACTCCGACCGTGAGCGGGACGCACTCCTTGCTGACGGGCTGGCCGCGGGCAAGCGCATCCCGAAGGACAACGGCATCCAGCGCTACAAGGGTCTCGGCGAGATGAGCTACCAGGAGCTCTGGGAGACCACGATGAACCCGGAGACCCGCACGCTCAAGCAGGTGACCATGGAGGATGCCGCGGCCGCCGACGAGACGTTCGCCACTCTGATGGGAGAGGACGTCGAATCGCGGCGCCACTTCATCCAGAAGAACGCGAAAGACGTTCGGTTCCTCGACATTTGAACACCGCCGGTAACGCACAAGAAGAGACGAAGAAGAAGTAGATGGCAGACGAGACCGACGGCACTGACAACCTCGGCGGCGCGAACACCGACGGTGGGGCGACAGACGTCGATCACGCGGGCGATGGCATCGTGCACGGCAGGATCGAGCCGGTCGAGCTGCAGCTGGAGATGCAGCGCAGCTACCTCGACTACGCCATGGCCGTCATCGTCGGCCGTGCCCTTCCCGAGGTGCGCGACGGTCTGAAGCCCGTGCACCGTCGCGTGATCTACGCGATGTACGACGGTGGATACCGGCCTGACCGTGCCTTCTCGAAGTGCTCTCGCGTCGTCGGTGACGTGATGGGTCAGTTCCACCCGCACGGCGACACGGCCATCTACGACACCCTGGTTCGTCTCGTTCAGCCGTGGAGCCTGCGCTACCCGCTCGCGCTCGGGCAGGGCAACTTCGGATCGCCGGGTAACGACGGCGCGGCCGCGATGCGGTACACCGAGACGAAGATGGCGCCCCTCGCGCTCGAGATGGTTCGGGATATCGACGAGGACACGGTCGACTTCACCGACAACTACGACGGCCGCACGCAGGAGCCGACCATCCTGCCGAGCCGGTTCCCCAACCTGCTCGTGAACGGATCGGTGGGCATCGCGGTCGGCATGGCCACGAACATCCCGCCGCACAACATGCGCGAGGTCGCGGCCGGTGCGCTGTGGGCGTTGGAGCACCCGGATGCCTCGCGCGAGGAACTGCTCGAGGCGCTCATGGAGCGCATCAAGGGACCCGACTTCCCGACCGGCGCGCAGATCCTCGGGGTCAAGGGGATCCACGACGCGTACCGCACGGGTCGTGGATCCATCACGATGCGCTCCGTGGTGAACGTGGAGGAGATCCAGGGCCGTACGTGCCTGGTGGTCACCGAGCTTCCCTACCAGGTCAACCCGGACAACCTGGCGATCAAGATCGCCGAGTTCGTGAAGGACGGCCGCATCGCCGGTATCGCGGACATCCGTGACGAGTCCAGCGGCCGCACCGGTCAGCGTCTGGTGATCGTGCTGAAGCGCGACGCGGTCGCGAAGGTCGTGCTGAACAACCTGTACAAGCACACGCAGCTGCAGGAGAACTTCGGCGCCAACATGCTCGCCATCGTCGACGGCGTGCCGCGCACGCTTCCGCTCGACGGCTTCGTGACCGCGTGGGTCGACCACCAGATCGACGTGATCGTGCGGCGCACCCAGTTCCGTCTGCGTAAAGCGGAAGAGGATGCGCACATCCAGCGTGGTCTCGTGAAGGCGCTCGACGCGCTCGACGAGGTGATCGCGCTCATCCGTCGTTCGCCGAGCGCCGACGAGGCGCGGGCGGGACTGATGGAGCTGCTCGACGTCGACCAGGTTCAGGCGGATGCCATCCTGTCCATGCAGCTGCGCCGCCTCGCGGCCCTCGAGCGGCAGAAGATCATCGACAACCTCGCACGGCTCGAGGCGGAGATCGCCGACTACAAGGCGATCCTCGCCGACGAGGCGCGTCAGCGCTCGATCGTGTCGGAGGAGCTCGCTGAGATCGCCGAGAAGTACGGTGACGAGCGGCGCACGAACATCCTCTACGGCTTCGACGGCGACATGAGCGTCGAAGACCTCATTCCGGAAGAGGAGATGGTGGTCACCGTCACCCGCGGCGGCTACATCAAGCGCACCCGTAGCGACAACTATCGCTCGCAGCACCGCGGAGGCAAGGGCGTGAAGGGCGCGCAGCTGCGCGGCGAGGATGTCGTCGACCACTTCTTCGTGACGACCACGCACCACTGGCTGCTCTTCTTCACGACCAAGGGCCGGGTGTACCGGGCCAAGACGTACGAGGTGCCGGAGGCGGGCCGCGACGCGAAGGGCCAGCACGTGGCGAATCTTCTCGCGATGCAGCCGGACGAGGAGATCGCCGAGATCCTCGACATCCGCGATTACTCCGCGGCCAAGTATCTCGTGCTCGCCACTCGCGACGGTCTCGTGAAGAAGACCGAGCTGAAGGAATACGACACCAACCGCACGGGTGGGATCATCGCGATCCGGCTTCGTGAGGAGGACGAGCTCATCTCGGCGCTGCTCGTCGAGGAGGACTCGGACATCCTGCTCGTCTCCCGCAAGGGCATGTCACTGCGGTTCACCGCGACCGACGAGGCACTGCGTCCGATGGGTCGCTCGACCTCCGGTGTGATCGGCATGCACTTCCGCGATGACGACGCGCTGTTGGATGCCGCGGTGATCGCGACCTCGGGCGCGGATCGCAGCGAAACCTCAGCTTCCGCGGATGACGGTTACGTCTTCGTCGTGACGGAGGGCGGGTACGCCAAGCGCACGGCAGTCGATCAGTACCGACGGCAGGGACGCGGCGGCCTGGGAATCAAGGTGGCCAAGCTGAGTGATGACAGAGGCGACCTCGCGGGCGCCCTGATCGTCGAGGACGAGGACGAGGTTCTCGTGGTTCTTGCCAGCGGCAAGGTGGTACGCTCTGCCGTGGCCGAGGTGCCGGCGAAGGGCCGTGACACCATGGGTGTCGTGTTCGCACGCTTCGCTGATGACGACAAGATCATCGCCATCGCCCGAAACAGCGAGCGGAATCTGGACGCTCACGACGCCGAACCGGTCGAGGAGTCGACCGATGCGGAGGCCGAGCAGCCCGGAAAGGACAACACCGTAGATGAGTAGTGTGGCGGAACGATTGGCGCAGAAATCCAGCTCGCGTAAGGGGCCGGCCAAGCAGGTCAGGCTTCGCCTCGTCTACATCGACTTCTGGTCGGCGGTGAAGCTGTCGTTCCTGGTGGGCCTGTGCCTGGCTATCATCTCGATCGTCGGTTCGTTCCTGATCTGGATCGTGCTGGATCAGACCGGCATCTTCGACAACCTGAACAGCCTGTTCAAAGACATCTCCGGCACCAGCGGCAGCGATCTGAAGTCGATTCTCAGCCTCGGCACCGTCATGGGCTTCTCGATCGTCGTCGCCATCCTGAACCTGGTGATCACGACGGCCCTCGGAGCCGTCTGCTCGCTGCTGTACAACCTCAGCGTGAAGATCACCGGCGGCCTGCTGATCGGCTTCACGAATAACTGACGGGTGCCTGCACGCGATTCGCGTGATCGGAGGCGCTCAGGTAGTCTGTCATTCGGCCATTTCGATGGTCGATCTCGGGGATATAGCTCAGGCGGTTAGAGCGCTTCGCTGATAACGAAGAGGTCCGAGGTTCAAGTCCTCGTATCCCCACCGAATATCCGTCGGGGGCCTTAGCTCAGTTGGTAGAGCGCCTGCTTTGCAAGCAGGAAGTCAGGAGTTCGATTCTCCTAGGCTCCACAGTGAATCACTAGGGAAGCGCTCGAGGAGACGGCAACGTATACACATTGGTATACACATCCGAATGGCGTCCTGCATCGTATTGGATCACGTTCCCCGGATACTCCGACGGACCACAGGCGCTGTCCGATCGGCTCCGTTGACCGTCCCCTCGTCAGCGTACGACCGATGCTGCGCGTCCGTCCCGCCGGGCCTGTTTTATGTGACCTCGGATCCCTGACCGTTGAGTGAGGGAGACCTGTCTCCTGCCGTCCCGGTAGCTGCGATCACGAGTGTGCAGCGGGGGTGAAGCGAGGGGAGGGATCGCTTGTGTCGACGACGTCTGAAAAGTAGGCCGATGTGACGGTCGAAAAGTAGGCCACTGATTCGTCGTGTTCAGTCTGCCGTGTCTTGGGTTTTGATGCTCGGGAGACTGTCGATCCCGCGTCCGCGCAGCCGGTAGCTGGCGCC